>NZ_JBIAXC010000014.1:0-174301 GCF_042896295.1 Kitasatospora sp. NPDC001309
CCGACCCCCGGCCCTACGTCTGGACCAAAACCGCTGACCAGATCCTCGAATCCCTCGCTGGATACATCCGACGGATCAAGGACTCAGGACACTAGCCACGGCGGTGTAGACAGTAGGGCACCGGGCATCCACGAAACAGTGTCTCCACCTGTGAAAGGACCTTCCATGCGCGTTCTCCGTGTTACGTCCGCCGCGCTTCTCGGCGTGCTCGTCTCCGTCGGCCTGGCGGCTGAGCCATCGTCGGCAGCTGGTATGTCCCCGCAGGCCGGCATCAGAGGGCACGTCGTCGCCCAGGACGCCGCGCTGCAAAGCAGCTACATCTTTAACCGTGCAGTTCCGTCAGACCAGAAGGTGTACGCGCCCCGCGGGGACTGCCAGCGTGCGCACCAACGGATTCAATGCTGAGGTGCGGCGGTTTCACGGCCGCAGTTCGAGGGACTGTCAGGCGGCCGGATCTTGGACGGGCGCGGGCACGGTCGCGGGAGCGGAGTCGCACCAAGGTGTTGGCCTGCGGTGGGGACGGCGGGGCGAAACGCGCCGCCCCGCAGGGCGGAACCCGCAGGACGGTCCCGCGCCCTGTTGGCGGGTCACCGGGTGCGGTGGTGCCCGGCGCCGGAGCAGGGTGAGGTGGTGGGCATCCTCGTGGTGATCGAGCAGCCGCAACAGCCGGATCTCCTGGTCGTGCACGCCACTGGCTCCGACCCCGACTCGCCCGGTGACCCGCTGCCGGTGACGGCCTGCGGGATCGAGACCGTAAGCATGATCGTCGACCCGTGGCGACCGTCCGGACCGGGCCCGCGCTGGTACCCGCCCGAGCACGCCGGGCACGTGTGACCGCGATGCGAGCGGGCCGTCCGGTCGATGTGAGCGCCAGCCCCGCGGCGCCCGACTCGGGCCCGCCTCGTGGGTGGCGCCCGTCGGCGATGGCCCGGGTTGTGCGTCTCGGGTCCGGCGGGCGCCACGGGCAGCCTATCCGCCCTGGCCTGCGGCGGGGAGCGAGGCAGATCCCGTGTCTTGGCGGGGCGAAAGCAGCGCTTTGGTGGGGCGAAACCCGGCAACCGGGGCGTGAGCGGGATGGCGTCGGCGGGGTTCACCGGTCATGACGAACCTGATTCCCCTGTCCGACGACCAGCAGCACTTCGGCGGCGGACACGACAGCGGCGGCGGTGCGGTGTCGGTCCTCGCCGCCGAGCGGGCCGCCTTCGAGGCTGCCCGTGCCGCCCGCGCGCGGCATGACTCGGCGGAGGCGATGGAGGTGGCGCGGGCCGACGCGCGGTACCGGGTACGGGTCGAGGCCGCGGTGGGGATCGCGGCGGCCGCGGCCAGCCGAGCGGCCACGTGGGTGGAGGAGCTGGCCGCGCGGACCGGTAGCCGGCGCCTGGCCGGGTACGCGGCCGCGGTGCTCGCCTGCGGGCGGGACCTGGACCCCGGGGACGACGAGGACGGCGGCGTACACCCAGACCTCGCCTTCGTCCTCAGCGGGCTGATCCTGGTCGACGAGAACGGCCTGACCGAGGGCGAAGGCCTCGTCCTGGCAGCCGCCGGCGCGATCGCCCTGGCGATGCCCCGCAGCATCACCGTCGGCAACGACCCGGACGGCCAGCTGCCCGAGCTCGCCCACCACCTCGACCGGGCCGTCGCCGCCGGACGGCGCGCAGCGCCGCAGTGTGCATGGCCGCCGCCGGGAAGGTGGGCAGAGGGGCGGGGCCACAAGCCCTTGCGGTCACGCGGACCTGTAGCTGAACTGCGGTGACGGAGTTCGCGCAAGCCCCCGGCTCGTGGCGGCCGTTCGCGGGAACGCGGAGCGGGCAGGTCAGACCGTGCGAAGTGCCGCGAGTCGTCGGAAGACGAGCGCCATCATGAGTGCGCCTGTGGCTGCACCCGCTGCGGCCATCGGCGTGGCCGGTCCGCCCGTGCTCGCACACAGCGCGGCGAATGCGGTCAGGGTGGCCAGCGCTGCGGCCAGGGCGGCGAGGAGCCGGGGGCGGTGACCGATCCGCGTCAGGATCGAAGGCCGACGCCCGAGCAGACGGTCGAGAGCCGGGTCGTCGCGGCGTAGGTGCTGCTCGATGCCGTTCAGCAGGTGTCGCTCTCTGTCGGTCAACGGTGCGTTCACGGTGCTGCCGCCTCTCATCCGCCGGTCCTCGTCCAGCCTCCGCCGGTCCTGGCGCGTCGCCAGTCGCAGCGTTTGGCACATCGACCGTTGCGGGGCGCGGTCTTCAGCGGTGGGAGGGCATGTGCCGCAGGAGGGAGGACGCCGCCCACTCGGGGCCCCGCGGGCGCACACGGGCGCTGAGCTCTGCGGTGCCGCGGGCCTGTCCGTCGAGCAGGGCCGCGACGGCGGTGCCGGCGGATTCCGGTGTGAGCGTGTTGGGGTCGAGGCAGCGGCCGAGGGCGGCGCGTTCGGCGTCGTGCGCGATGGCGAACTGGTCGCTGGAGAAGGGCAGCACCAGGGCGGGCACGCCGGCGTGCAGGCACTCCGTGAAGGAGTTGTTCCCGCCGTGGTGGACCATGGCGGCGGCGTACGGGAGCAACTCCTGCTGCGGAATGGCGGGTGCGACCTCCAGCCGCCCGGCCGGCGCCTCCCGCAGCAGCGGGTGGGCGGTGAGCTCGGCGAGGTGGTCGCCGGCGGCCACGATCACCGAGGCCGGTGTGTGCCGCAGGATCCCGGCGGTCGCGGTGGCCAGGACGTCGTGGCGGGCGGACAGGAACGTCCCCAGGGCGACGAGCGTCAGTGGGCGACCCGCCGCCGTCAGGCGTGTGACCGCGTTGCGCCAGTGCCCGTTCAGCGGGGCGGTGCCGGTGTGCGGCAGCAGGTGGCCCGCGTAGATGGCCTTGGGCCCGGGCGGAGCGGGCGGCAGCCAGGGCAGAAGCGGGTAGTTGAAGACGACGGCGTGCGGTGAGCAGAGCGCGAAGGCACGGCCGGGTTCCGGCCGGTCGGGGGCGTGGCGGCGGGTCGTCGCCCGGAAGACCCGGGTGAAGGACGCGTCGTTGGCCGCTACCGCGGCGCGCAGCCGGCCGAGGTCGGCGGTGTCCGGGCGCAGGGTGTCGGGCCAGGCGTACGGCAGGCCGAAGTGGGCGTCGGGGGTGGCGGGCAGGTAGCTGGGGTGGCCGGGGCAGAACGTGGCGTAGGGCAGGCCGAGGCAGTGCAGGGCGAGGGTGGCGCTGTAGGCGAGCTGGTCGACGAGGTACCAGTCGGGGCGTACCGCGGTGTCGAGGGCGCCGAGCTCGTTCAGGACGCGCTCGGGGTCGGGGAGCATGTCGTCGGCGCGGTGGCGGGCCTGGGCGAGGAGGGTCGCGGTCGGTCCGTGGTGGGTGGCGGCGAGGAACTCGCGCAGGCGGCCAGCCTCGGTGCGGCCCTGGCGGGTCGTTTCGGCGATGCCGTGGTTGGCGTTGCGGGTGACCGCGAGTTCGGCGAAGCCGAGGCCGCTGCGGGCGGCGAGTTCGGCGAACGCGCCGGTGCAGGCGAAGTCGACGCGGGTGCCGTGCCGGGCCAGCGCGGCGCCGAGGGCGGCGAGCGGGCGGGCGTGGGAGTGGAAGGGCGGGCTGATCACGACGACGCGGGCCATGGTGTCCTCCGTCGGGGGCCGTGGGTTCGCGTGCGGCTTCGATGATGCCAGCAATCCCGGGGCAGCCGCGGACCTTGCCGGCCGCGCGACCGCGTCCCTGCCGCTCTCCTGCGGCCCGTGCGGGTGGAGGGGCGCCCGGATCCAATCCGTTCGGCCACCGGTCTCCGAAAAGGAGGCCGGAACGATCCGGCGGCTCGGGAGGACGGCCGATGACACACCACAGCACACCGACCACGACCCCGCAACCGTCGGGGGCCGATGGGGGCGACGCGAGGAGCCTGGCGGCGTGGCGCAGGTGCTACTGGACCCAGGACTTCGCTGCTGTGACCGGTGGCGACCTGCTCGGTCGGCTCGCGCGGGCCGAGTACGGGGGTTCGTGGGTCCACCCCGATGCGGTCCTGTCGGGCTCCGACCGGCGAGCGGCACGGCTTCGCCAGATGGCGCGGCGCGAACGGGCCGCCCCGGCATGGATGCTGGCGGCCGCCGGGGCTGCGCCGGACCAGGCGGCGTGGGAGCGGACGGCACTCGCCGAGGCGTGGGAGCGCAGTGCCGGCCTTGATGAGGGGCTGACGGCGACCGCGGAGGTCCGTCGGCGCCTGCTGGCCGCCCCCGGTCCGGCGGAGACGGCGTTCCTGCTGGACATCGCCGACGCGAACGCCCTGCGGCCGCTCTCGGCCCGAGAGGTGATCAAGCTGAAACCCGCCGCGCGGACGCACCTGCACGCACGGTGGCGCTACCTGTCGGGGGTACCGGGCGGTGATCTGGTGCTGCCGAGTCCGGAAACGGCCGGAGACGCCTACGAGCGGCTCCTGCTCGCGGCCTGCTGCGAGCGGGCACGCCCGGGGTCCCCGGCCGGACAGCGGTTCAGGACGGCGTTCGAGGCCCTGACTCAGCACTTCCGGGAATCCCTGGTGGTCGCACAGTCGATGCTGCTGGGCCGCCTCGAGGAGCCGGGCGCCGGACTCAGCGGCGGAATGAGCGTGCTGCTGACCGGACTCGGCGAGGCCCTGACGGCCGACGCACGCGTCGCGCGAGTCCTGACCCTCACCGCCACCCACCCAACTGAGTCACAACACCAGTCGCTGGTGGACGAGTTGAGTCCCGGGCACTGGCTCGTGCGGCTCCCCGTGGACACGCCGGGAACGCTCGATCCCGAGACCGCCGCCGCCCATCGGAGCGCCCTGGCCTGGTGGACCACCCGCGTCTTCGAGCTCCCGGGCGCCCGACCCGACATCACCCACGTCAGGTTCGCCGACGACGCGTCCCTCGCCGTCGCCCAGGCCACGCTGCGCCACGGCGCCAAGCTCGCGTTCACCGTCACCCCCGACCCGCACCGTTCCATGGACGAACGGCACGCCGGCACAGAGCCGGTCCACACCGGCGACGCGGGCCGCGCGCTGCGCCTGGACCTGCACCGGGTCTTCGTCGCCGACCGTCTCGTGGCCCGCGCCGACCTGCTCGTGGCCATGCCCGGCCGGTCCGGGACCGAGGAACTCCACACGCACTTCCCGCAGTTGCGGGGCCGCGCGATCCACACGCTGCCCGAAGGCATCGCCCCCTTCCGCCCGGCCCCGCACGATGGCGCGACCGCACGCGCGATGCTCTCCCGGCTGTTCGCAGGCGGTGCGAACGCCGACGGACTGGACTCCGCGGACCGCGAACTGCCGCTGCTCCTGTGCGTGGGACGGCTCCACCCGGTCAAACAGCAGGAGCAGCTCGTGCGGGCCTGGATGCACGCCGGCCTGCACAACCGCTCGACCCTGTTGCTCGTCGGCGGGTCACTCAGGGAGCCGACCGCCGTCGAATCGGCGGTGCGAGGACGGGTGAGCGAGCTGCTGCGGTCGCAACCGGTCGCGATGCGCCGGGCGGCCCTGTGGCCGGCGCTGCCCAACCACCACGTGCGCCTGCTGGAGCGGGTCCTGGCGCAGGGGCGGTCCGGAGCAGCCCTGTACGTGTGCCCCAGCGCGAAGGAGGAGTTCGGACTGGCGGTGCTGGAGGCCATGGAGGCGGGCCTGCCCGTCGCCGCCCCGCGCCGCGGCGGCGCCTCCCACTACCTGCGTGACGGTGTCAACGGACGGCTCCTGGTCACCGAGTCGCCGCAGGGCCTGGCCGCAGGCCTGCAGTCCCTCCTGCGCACACCCGCGCCCGAGCTGGCGGCGATGGCGGCGGCCGGGGCGGCGACGGTCCGTGACCGGTTCGGCGTCGACACCATGGCCGAGTCCCTCGCGCACGCCTACCACGCCACCTGCCCGACGGGCCACCACCGCCCGCGGCGCAGCCCGCACTCGACGGAAAGCCGGTGAGCAGGGTGCGACGAGAGACAACCAGTGGACCCGGGCGCGGTCGGCGCGGGCCCGGCCGCGCCGGACCTGACCGCGGCCGGACAGGACGTCATGGTCGTGGAGGCCGCCGACGAGACGGGCGGACGGATGCGCACCGACGCGGTCCTCAGGCACGGATGCTCAAGGAGCGGGTACCTGAGCGGACGTTGAGCGGCGAGCTACGGCGGTGACTGGCCGCGGGCGCGTTCGGCGGCCAGGAGTTCCGGCAGGCCGTCCAGTCGGCGCAGGCCGGCGGCGGCCTGCGCGGTGCGGTGGTTGGCGGCGAGGAGGTCGTGGTGGCGGTGGACGAAGGCCCAGTAGCCGGTGGTGAACGGGCAGGCACGCTCGCCGAGTCGTTCGGTGGGCCGGTAGCGGCACGGGCGGCAGTGGTCGCTCATCCGGTTCAGGTAGGCGCCGCCCGCCGCGTAGGGCTTGGTGGTGATCAGTCCGCCGTCGGCGAACTGGGACATGCCGACGACGTTGGCGGTCATCACCCAGTCGTAGCCGTCCACGAAGCAGCGGTGGAACCAGTCGGTGAGTTCGCGCGGGTCCCAGCCGTGCTGCAGGGCCCAGTTGCCGAGCACCATCAGCCGGGGGATGTGGTGCACCCAGCCGTGGTCGCGGACCTCGGCGAGGACGCGGGCCAGGCAGCGGGCGGTGACGGCGTCGGCGTCGAGGTCGCGGAACCAGGCCGGCAGCGGCTCGTGGTGGCCGAGGCGGTTGGCGTCGCGGTAGCCCTCGCCGAGGTGCCAGTACAGCTGCCAGACGTACTCGCGCCAGCCGGCGACCTGCCGTACGAAGCCCTCCGCGCTGTTGAGCGGCACCTGCCCCGCCCGGTAGGCGGCCTCGGCGGCGCGCACGCACTCGCCCGGGTCGAGCAGGCCGAGGTTGAGCGGGACGGACAGCGCGCTGTGGGCCAGCCACGGGTCGGCGTGGAGCATGGCGTCCTCGTACCGGCCGAAGTCGCGGAGTCGGTGGGTGACGAAGTGCGCGAGTGCCCGTTCGGCCTCCGCGCGGGTCGCGGCGAAGCGGCGCGGGCCGTCCCGGCCGACGAAGGCGACCTCGCCCGCGCGTTCCCAGCGGTCCAGGTCGGCCCGGACCTGCTCGTCGATCCCGTCCTCCTCGGGCGCGAAGGGCGGCGGCAGTGGGAGGGCGGCGGCTCCCCTGGGCGGTGGCTCGCGGTTGTCCCGGTCGAGGTTCCAGCGGCCGCCGGCCGGGCTGCCGTCCGGTTCCAGCAGCAGGTGCTCGGCGCGGCGCACCCGGTGGTAGAAGTCCTCCAGCAGCAGGCGCCGTTGCCCCGGCTCGCCGGCCCAGCGGCGGAAGTCGGCGAAGGGGACGAGGAAGCCGCGCGGTGGCAGCACCGTCACCCGGGGGAGGCCGTCCACCAGGCCGAGGGCGGCTCGCGAGGTCGGGTGGCACACCGTAATCTGCTGCCGGCCCACCGCCCGGGCCAGGCCCTCCCGGTAGGTGTCGGCCTGGACGTAGCGCACCCGGTCCCCGAGGGCGGCCGCGGCATGGCGCATGGCCGAGAGCACCAGGTGGGCCTTGGCCCGGTGGAAACGCCGTCGGCGCAGCACGGACCGGGCCTCGATCATCACCACCGGGGCGTCCGGGTCCGGGCCGTCCTGCGCGGGGACGCGGAAGTGCGGCCCCAGCTGGTCGCCGAACACCCAGTGCGGGCGCGGGCCGCTCATACCGGACGCCCGGGCAGGAGGGCCCGTCCCGTCCCGCCGGGAAGGGCCGCGGCGCCGTCCCGAAGAGCCGGCCGCGGGTGGCGGTGACGCCAGTAGGGGTTGTCGAGCGGCAGCTTTCCGCTCACCCGCCCGTACATGCCGAAGGTGGCGATCACCAGCCCCATGACGAAACTGAACAGCACGTTCGGCATGCGGAAGGCCAGGATGTTCGCCGACGAGTCCAGCAGCGCCAGGTTGACGAAGCCGCTGAGGACGAACAGCGTGCCCACGGTGATGTTGATCGTGGAGGCGGTGTTCCCGCCGATCAGCGCGCCGACGACGAGCACCACGGCGGTCACCACCGACACGAGACTGAGCAGACCATTGCTGGAAAGACCGGCAATCCTCTCACCGGAGGTGCTGAAGAAGGACAGCCCGTCCACCAGGCCGAGAGCGCCGAACACGAACAGGGCCGCACCGCACAGTCCGGCGCCGGCACGGTAGACCTGGGACAGACGGTGATCGACCGGCAGTTCATCGTGCAGTTTCATGGTCGGCTCCACTTCTCGGTCATCGGGTGGGCGCGAGGCACGCGGCCTCCCCCGCAGATTCGGCCGCCGCAACCGGCCGCAACAGTTGCAGCGGTACCGCACCGTTTACCGGACGGACGGGTTCCCGGCTGGATCAAAACGCTGCACAAACGCTTCGGCTTCTCTCCCGTGCCGAATCGCTGCACCGTGACGGCGTGACCTCACCATGGCAAGGTCGTGTCGGCAGTGCCCCCGGCGGCAGCAGGGTGCCGAAGGCCTCCGATCTACGTCCTCTCGTGGAGCGTTCGGCGCGCGGCGACGAGCGTGCGTTCGAACGTGTGTATCGCACGGTCGCCGCACCGGTGTACGGAGTCGCACTGCGGACGCTGCGCAGCCCCGCACACGCCGAGGAGGTCGCCCAGGAGGTCCTGCTGGAGATGCGGCGCACTGCCGCGGTCTACCGGCCTGAGCGGGGGTCGGTGATGACGTGGGCGCTGACGATTGCGCATCACCGTGCGGTGGATCGAGTGCGCTGCGTCCGGGCGGCTGCCGAGCGGGACCACCGTGTCGCGGCTCGCGGGCCTGTGCCGAGCGATACGCCGGAGGAGCAGGTGGTCCGCTCCCTGGACCGGCTGCGGGTCAGGTCTGCCCTCGCGGAGCTGAGTTCGGCGCAACGCGAGGCGGTGGTGCTGGCCTACTACGGCGGGTACTCACATCGGGAGATCGCGCAGCGGACCCGCGTGCCCCTGGGTCCTGTCAAGACCCGCATCCGCGACGCGCTCATTCGGCTCAGGGCCGCCTTCGACGTTGGCTCCGACCTCCCGTGCACGAGGCAAGCGCGCGCCGGGCTGCGGGCCTGGCCCGGGTCCAACCGTCTGACGGGGGCGGGACGATGACGGTGGCAGGTCGCGGTACGGAGTCGGTGTGGGACTACCCGCGGCCTCCGGCGGTCCGCTCCGCCCGCGGCCGGCTCGTCGAGGTGCGGTTCGCCGGGAAGCTGGTGGCGTCCACGACGCAGGCGGTGCGGGTGCTGGAGACGAGCCACCCGCCGGTGTTCTACCTGCCGCCCGACGACGTCGCCACCGAACTGCTGAGCCCCGCCGACGGTGAGAGCGTGTGCGAGTGGAAGGGCCGGGCCCGCTACTGGGACCTGAAAGTGGACTCCCGCACGGCGGTGCGGGCGGCGTGGAGCTACCCGCATCTGCTCCCCGGGTACCGGGAACTGCGCGGCATGCTGGCGTTCTACCCGGGACGGGTGGACCTCTGCACCGTCGACGGCGAGGCCGTGCACGCCCAGGACGGCGACTTCTACGGAGGGTGGATCACCCGGGAGATCACCGGCCCGTTCAAGGGCGGGCATGGCACCTCGGGCTGGTAGGAGACGTGTCGAGCACCGCCGAGTACGACGGAACCGGGTTCCGGTGGCGGTGCGCAAACGCTGCGGCTGGGGACAGGGAGCAGGCAGACGCACCATGGAGACGTTGAACCGCCGGACCTGCGACGGGCCCGAAGGGCTTCGGGCAGGCCCGAGTTCGCTCCGGGCCGACGCGCACCGTACCGGCCGGGCTCGCATCCAATCGGATCGCCCGCACCACCGCACACAGCGGGAGGACATCATGACCACCTACCACCAACTCCCCGCCGGCGGGCGCCCGCAGCCCGTGAGCCCGCCCACCGAGACGCCCGAGTGCGAGGCCTCGACCTGCGCGGGCATCTCCACCCCGGAGTCGGTCGAGCTGCACACGGCCTGGCCGGGCTGGATCCCGCTGCTGGTCATCGCCGCCATGGTGGTGTGCTGTGTGGGCTTCGCCGTGGGGCGGATCGCCGGATGGTGACCGTGTCGCCGGGCCACGCTGCCGGACTGCCCGTCGGGGCGGAGCCCGCGGCGTCGGACTCCGTCTCCGGTCCGCTGGAGGACGTGGGGCTGCCGACCGGCGGTGTGGCCCGGCGACTGGGGGTGTCACCCACCACCGTCCGTTCCTGGGAGCGCCGCTACGGCATCGGTCCTGCCCACCGCGAGGCCGGACACCACCGGCGCTGGAACCAGCAGGACATCGCGGTCCTGGAGACGATGTGCCGCCTGACAGCACGCGGGGTACCGCCGGGCGAGGCCGCCCGCGCGGCCCTGGCCGAACGCGACGGCAGTCCGCATCCCGCCCCTGGCAGGCCCGAAGCGAACTCCCGGGGCCGCAACCGGCCCGGCCCCGGCCCGGGTGGAAGCCGCGCCCTGGGGGTCGGGACGGTACGCCCTGAGTGCCGGGGCCTGGCCCGGGCGGCGGTGCGGCTCGACGCGCCGGAGATTTCCAGGATCCTCCGGGAAGCGCTGGAAACGCTGGGGGTGGTCGACGCGTGGACGGACGTCATGATGCCCGCCCTTCGTGCCGCGGGCCGCAAGTGGGCGGCGGACGGCGAGCAGTACGTCGAGGTCGAACACCTGCTGTCCTGGCACGTCTCCAGTGCCCTGCGGAGCGTGGCCGTGGGCGCGTACACCGCCCGGCGGACAAGGACTGTCCTGCTGACCGCGACTCCCCTCGAACTGCATACCCTCCCCCTGGAAGCGACGGCCGCGGCGCTGACCGAGCGCGCGGTCGCCTTCCGCATGCTGGGCGCGGCCGTCCCGCACCGGGCCCTGCTGGACGCCGTCCACCGGATCGGCCCGGGGGCCGTGATGATCTGGTCCCAGGACCGGCACACCGCGGACCGCGAGCTGGTACGCACGGTCAGCGACAGCGCGTGGGGCCCGCACGGCTCCCGCGGCGGGGCGGTGGTCGTCGCCGCCGGTCCCGGCTGGGCCCGCAACCAGCCGCCGAGCGGCGCAGCCCGCCCCGCCACCCTCGCGGAGGCCGTCGACCTCCTCGAACAGGCCGTCACCCACTGACGCCCGGCCGCTGACCCCGTCCGCGGTACTGCCCTGGCTCGCCCAGGCCGCCGTGGTGATCGTCCCCAGTCACAAGGAGACCTTCGGCCTGGTGGCGCTGGAGGCCATGAGCGTCGGCACCCCGGTCGTCGCCTACCGGGTCGGCAACCTTCCTACCCTGATCGGCCCGACCGGCCACGGCGACCACCTCCTCGTCGACCACGGTGAAGGCCCGGCCGCACTCCACAAGGCGGCACGAACCCTCCTGGAAGATGACATACTGTACGTCGCGACTACACAGACCGTGTATCGGCGGGCGGCTCAGTTCGAGCCCCGCCGAATCGCTGACTTCTTCATGGAGGCGGTGTCGTGATGCCCGAAACCCCAGCAACCCCTGCCCCGTTGCTGCTCGTCGACGGGTTCAACCTTCTGTGGGCCGGCACCTTCGGCTTCCCCGCGCCGATCCACTCCCGCGACAAGACCCGCGAGCTGACCGGCCTGTTCGCCTTCTTCGCCCTGCTGCGCGCGGCGATCCGCGACGACGTCGACGTCGCGCCCCCTGAGGTCCTGGTCGTCTTCGACGGCGAGCACGGCTCCGCCGAGCGCGTGGCCGCCGACCAGGAGTACAAGGCGAACCGGGAGGCGACACCGGAGGCACTCAAGCCGCTGCAGTTCCTCGCCCCGGTGAAGGACGGCTTGGACGCACTCGGGATCCGGTGGGCCGAGGTCGAGAACGCCGAGGCCGACGACGTCATCGCCACCCTCGCCACCCGGGCCGCCGCTTCCCGACCGGTCCTAATCATGTCGCGGGACATGGACTTCTACCAGCTCCTCGACGACCGTGTGCGCATCCTCAACCGCTCCCGGAAGTCGTCCCAGCGGATCATCACTGCCGACGAGGTCGTCGCCCGCTTCGGCGTCACCCCGGCCCAGTGGCCGGCCTTCCGCGCCCTGACCGGCGACAAGTCCGACAACATCCCCGGCGTCCGCGGCGTCGGCCCTAAGGTCGCCGCCACCCTGCTGCGTGGCGGCATGCTGCTGCACGGCCTGCCCGGCTCCGGGCGGCTGACCGGCGCCGAGGGCACCGCGATCACCACCGCCTGGGCCGACGTGCTCCGCTGGGAGGCGATGATCACGGTGCGCCGCGACCTGGACGTGCCCGTCGTCCTCCGCGGCGAGGCCAGCCCCCAGCTGCCGAAGCCCGCCGACGTCGTCGCGAAGCTCGGGCTGTGGTGACCAGCGGCGCCGTGCCGGGCTCGATCCTGGCCGTCTTCGCACACCCCGACGACGCCGAGCTGTGGGCCGGCGCCACCCTCGCCCTCCACGCCAGGTACGCCGTCGTCACCGTCGTCATCCCCCACCGCGATGACGTCCGCGGCGCCGAGGCCCGCAAGGGAGCGGCGGCCCTCGGCGCCGACCTGCGCCAGGTCCCCCGGCTCGACCACGCCACCGTGCAGCAGCAGCTGCTGGAGGCGCAGCCGGAGATCGTCATCACCCACCCGCTGGGCGATGTCCACCCCGAGCACCGGGCGGTCGCCGCCACCGTGCTCGTGGCCGTCCCCGAGCCCCGGATCGCCACTGGCCGGCCGACCCGCTTCTACACCTGCGACACCTACAGCTCGCTCACCCTCGACGGGCCGGTGCGCGCCGACGTGATCGTGGACGCCACCGCGACCTTCGACGCCAAGATGGCGGCGCTGCGCGAGCACGCGAGCCAGCCGATCGAGCAGCACTTCGGGCCCATGGCCGAGGCCCTCGGTCGGCTCTGGGGCCCCCGCATCGGCACCCGGTACGCGGAGGCGTTCACCTCCGTGCCGATCCTCGGTTGTCTGCCCGGCGCCACCCACCTCTGATACTCCGCACCTCGCGGCCCCTCCACCGTCAACTCACCCCGAGGGATGACTATGACGTCCATACCCGTGCAAACCCAGCGCCGCCCAGTCGACCGCCCGCGCGTCGCAGAGCTGACCCGCCAGCTGTTGCACGCCCTCGACGAAGACCCCGACCGCGACGGCCTCAGGGACACACCCCGCCGAGTCGCCGACTGGTGGGGAGAGTTCCTCGACCACAACCCCGGCCGGCTCGACACCAGCTTCGCCCACGAGCGCCAGTACGGCGACTTCGTCCTGCTGACCGGCATCGAGGCGTGGAGCGTCTGCGAGCACCACCTGCTCCCGTTCCGCCTCGACGTCTCCATCGCCTACGTCCCGGCCACCACCGTCCTCGGCCTGTCCAAGCTGGTACGGCACTTGGAGGCCCATAGCCACGCTCTCCAGCTCCAGGAACGCATCACCCACGATGTCGCCCACGACCTCGCCAAGGCCGCCGGGACCGATGACGTCGCCGTCTACACCGCCGGCGAGCACCTGTGCATGAGCATGCGCGGCGTCAAGGCCACCTCGGTCCGTACCACCACCATGTGCCGACTCGGCCGCACCGAGAGCGACCCCGACCTGGCCACCCGAATCGAACGCCTCGCGCTCCCCGTCCGCCCCTGACCACCTCCCACCCTCGACACACCAGGAACCCCACCGTGCCTGTCCACACCTTCACCCTCACGGCCTCGCTGGGCACCGACGCGGCGACGGCCGAGGTCTGGCAGCAGTTGAAGGCCTCTCCACCGGCCGGCTGCACCTACGACTCCGAGGTCCTCCCCCAGACCCCCGGGCTGCACTGCGAGCGTGCGGCCCACACCCGGCTGGAGGCCGTGTTCGCCGTCGTCGGCGAGGTCGACGCCTCCCACGGCCTCCTCCTGGACGACCTGGGCGTGGAGAACCTCTCCGAGTGGATCGGCGACGACGCGGACCAGCCCGACGGCCTCACCGGGATCTACGCGGCCGACACCGCCGCTCAGGCCCTGCTCCTGGCGATCGACCGCCTCCGGCGCCTTGGTCACACCGCCGACAGCATCAAGGCGTCCATGGACCTGGTCATCGGCAGGTCTCTCACCTCGTGATCACCAGGCCATAGGCATACCGACGCTGGCACCTCAAGACACCCAACCTGCCAGCTCGCGACGGCCGCAGCCACCTGCTCCTGGCTCAATACCGCCAGCGGTTCAGCGGTGCTCGGGGTTCTCGAAGTCGAAGCGGCAGCCGGCGTCCCACTCGGAGCGCTGGTTGCCGTGGGCCGGGATGCCGCCGGCATCCTTGAGCATCCTGGCCAGGTGGAGCTGGTTCCAGGTCATGAAGGTGGTGTTGCGGTTGGTGAAGTCGTTCTCCGGGCCGCCGGAGCCGGGATCGAGGTAGGACGGCCCGGGCCCGGCCTCGCCGACCCAGCCCGCGTCGGCCTGCGGCGGGATGACGTAGCCCAGGTGCTGGAGGCTGTAGAGGACGTTCATCGCGCAGTGCTTGGCGCCGTCCTCGTTACCCGTGATCAGACAGCCGCCGACCCGGCCGTAGTAGGCGTACTGACCCTCGGAGTTGAGGATCGACGAGCAGGCGTACAAACGCTCGATGACCTTCTTCATCACGGATGAGTTGTCTCCCAGCCACACAGGACCAGCTAACGTCAAGATGTCCGCGCTCATCACCTGGGAGTAAATGACGGGCCACTCGTCGGTCTCCCAACCGTGTTCGGTCATGTCCGGCCAGACGCCGGTGGCGATGTCGAGGTCGACGGCGCGGAGGACCTCGACCTCGACGCCCTGGCGTTGCAGGATTCCGGTGCTGACGTCGATCAGGCCCTGGGTGTGGCTGCGCTCCGGGGAGCGCTTGAGGGTGCAGTTGATCACCAGGGCGCGCAGGTCGGCGTACGAGGTCGTCGGGTCCGGCACGGGGTCTCCTTCGGGCGGTCCGGGAGGCCGGTCGGTGGCGGGCTCCCCGCACAGCTCACCAGGCCGGGTCGGCGGGCGCGCGCGGGGCTGGGCCGGTTGCCTGACGGCGGGGCCCCGCCCGGGGTCGGGTCGGGACCTCGGCCCCTGTTCGACCGAACGCCTGATCAGTAGCATGAACTCGCCTTCCACCATGGCCCCGAGGGGACGAGTGACCGCCGTGCTCACGCTCACAACGAACAGCCTGCCCGTCGACGTCGTGGACATCGACGTGGACTTCGACCTCACCCTGGCCGGTGACACCGCCACGGACCTCGCTACCGCCGGGTCACTGCCGCAGAGCCCCATGCCGCAGGTCACCCAGATGGATCCGCTGCCGCCGCAGGTCACTCAGATGGGCTTCGACCTCGACACCACCACCGCCCTGGCGGAGCCCGCACCGCAGGTGGTGCAGACGTACGTCCAGCTCGACCCGCCGCTCCTGGTCGACGCGCTGACTCCGCTGGTCACCGTCGCAGCCACCGAGGGTGCCCACGCCCCCGACACCGTCTGAGGCCGCGCCGCACACATGGACCACGACCTGCCCTCCGGCCATCACTACACCCGCCCCTTCGACCGCTTCCCGTCCCAGTACGAGCACCAGGAGCGGTGGGCCGAACTGACCCGCGCGATCGCCGCCGCCGGCCCGCCCGGCGGTGACTCCGGCCGTTCCGGCCGTGAATCCTGTGATGAATACGGTGGCGCCAAGGGCGAGTTGACGGTGCTCGGCTCGGGCATCGAGGCGGCCGGGTTCACCCGGGCCGACGAGCGCCTGCTCCGCGAGGCCGACCACGTCTTCCACTGCGTGGCGGACCCGGCCACCGTGGTCCGGATCAACGCCTGGCGCCCGGACGCCTACGACCTCGGCGTCCTCTACGACGACGCCAAGGACCGCTACCTGACGTACGTCCAGATGTCCGAGGCCGTGCTGCACTTCGTCCGCGCGGGGCGGCGGGTGGCCGCGGTCTTCTACGGCCACCCGGGCATCTTCGTGCTCTCCTCCCACCGCGCCGTCCGGATCGCCCGCCGGGAGGGGCACCGCGCCGTGATGCGGCCCGGCATCAGCGCCCTGGACGTGCTCTGCGCCGACCTCGGGGTGGACCCGAGCACCCCCGGCATGCAGACCTTCGAGGCATCCGACCTGCTGATCCGCGGCCGGCGCATCGACCCGAGCCTGCACCTGGTGCTCTGGCAGGTCGGCGTCGTCGGCGAACTCGACTACCAGCGCGCCGGGTTCACCAACCGGCACCTGCCCGTCCTGCTGGACCGGCTGGAGGAGGTCTACGGGCCGGACCACACCGTGGTCAACTACATCGGCGCCCGCTACCGCGGCCTCGAACCCGTCACCGCCGAGCACACCGTCGCCGCCCTGCGCGACCCGGCCGTGCAGCGCACCGTCACCAGCGCCTCCACCTGGTACCTGGCTCCCACCGCCGCCGCACCGGCCGACCCCCAGGTGCTCCGCCGCCTCGGCCTGCTCCAGCCCGGCCAGACCGTCCGCACGCCCGACGGGCCGCTGCGCACCATCGACGAGTACGGCCCGCGCGAACGCGCCGCGCTCGACGGTTTCGCCGACTTCCGCATTCCGGCTGCGTACCACTGGCAGGAGGACACGCCCGGCGCCCGCTTCGTCCTCGCCCTCGGCGAGGACAGCGCCCTGCGCGCACGCTACGTCCGTGAGCCCGCGGCCGCCGTCGCCGACTGGGCGCCACCGGAGCTCGGCGCAGCCGAACGCGCCCTACTGTCCCAGCGCGAGGACCTCGCCCTCCAGGCCGCCGCCCGTGGCGTACGGCACCGGCCCACCCCGGAGGCCGCGCGGCGGCTGCGTACCCTGCTCACCCGCAAGTCCGAGGCGCGCGCACTGCTGCGGGACGGCATCACGGCCTGGCCGTCGCTCCGCCAGGACCTGGAATCCGTTCTGGACGACGCCCTCTACCCCTGGACCGGCCTGTACGGCACGCCGGACGGCGAACTCTCCGTCTACGTCCTGGGCCGCGCGACCGACCCGCCCCGACACCGGGTCCACATCGACGGCCGCCGGATCGCCGACCCGCGCTACGAGCGCGGCGTGCTGCGCTGGCGCGAGCCGGACGGCAGCGGCGGCGAACTGCGCACCGAGTTCGGCCGGGACGGCCGGCGCCGACTCGTCGGCACCGTCAGCGCTACCGGTGTCGGCGGTACTGCGGGTTCCGTCACGCGCGCTGTCCGCCTGACGGAATACCCGCTGCCGGAGACCCCGCCGCTCGCCGACCTGGTGGGCGGGTACCGAGCCCGTGGCGTCCAGGTGGACGTGGTGTCCGACGCCCCCGGCGCGCTCCCGCGCCTGCACGTCAGCGTCGACGGCGAACCCGTCACCGCGGCGGTGCTGCTCGGCCCGGCGGGCTTCGAAGTGACGGGCTTCGAGGTGGCGGACTTCGAGGTGGACGCGGTCACCGTCCCCTTCGACCAGTCGCTGCCGGACGTGCCGCCCTGCCTGTACGGCGACTACCGGCTGCGGCTGCCGTCCCGGCCGGACACCGGCGCCCACCTGCGGGTCGCGGTGGACGGCGTCACCCTCGACGGACAGCCCGTGCCCAAGGTCGGGTCGAGCGGCCGGCGTCTCGGCTGGCAGGACGGCCCGGCCCCGGTGCCCGGCGCCGAGCTCACCCTGCTGCTCGACCCGATCACCCTCCACCCGATGCTGCACGGCACCGGCCGGACCGCGGACGGCACGCCGTTCCCGCTGGTCGGCATGGTCCCGGTCGAGGCCGAGGCGGCCCGGCGGCTCGCCGCCCGGCCCCGGTTCGGCATCCCACCCGGCCCCTGGGCCCACCTGACCGCGCTCGCCGCCGAGGCCGGCCAGGACGGCGGGCTGTTCTGGTGGCACGGCTGGGAACAGTCGGCCACCGCCCTGCGGACCGTCCAGCTCGCCCTGTGGGAGAGCGAGCGGTAGGCGCGCCACCGTGCCGTCGGGCGCGTAGCACTCGGACCAGGTCAGGTCAGGTCAGGTCAGGTCAGGTCAGGTGAATCTGCTCAGGTGAATCTGGTCGGGTCAATCGTCCAGGTCCTCCCGGTCCAGGCCGTAGCAGGCCAGGACCTTCGTCAGCTCCTCCTCGGCGCCCCGGGCCCGCAGGGCCTTGCCGAGCAGCAGGGCCTCCTCCCAGGCCTCGTCCGGCTCGTCCAACAGTGCGATGGCGGCGCGGGCCAACTCCTCGGCGCCCGCCACGTCGCCGAGTTGCAGCTGCACCTCTCCGAGATCGGTGAGCACCGTGCCCCGCCGCTCGGCAGCCTCGGTGTCCGGGTGTGCGTCGAGCAGGGCGCGGGCCGCCCGCAACCGGTCGGCGGCCTCCTCCAGCCGCCCGACGGCGCGCAGGTGCTCGGCATAGGCGATCAGGATGACGACGGTGGGCGCGACGACCGGGCCCGGCACACCGGCCGCACCGAGGAGCCGGTCGAGCACCGTACGGGCCTCCCCCAGCAGGTCGGCGAGGACGCCGTCCACGGGTTCGGCGTCGGCGTCCGGGTGCCGGGCCAGCGCCTCGCCGAGTGCCGTCAGCCCTTCCTCCTCCCGCCCGGCGGCCGCGAAGCCACGCGCTGCGGCGAGCCCCCAGGCCGCGCCCTCGGCACCGTAGCCCAGCCACCAACCGAGGGCGGCTTCGACCTCCGGGCGCGACGGGAGCGAGGGAGCTGAGGGCAGCGATGGCAGCACCGGCACCGGCACCGACTCCGACCGCAGCGCCACCGGGCCACCGCCCCGCAGCTCCTGTCCCCACGGGTCCGCGTCCAGCAGGTCGCGCAGTACCCGGGCGCCGCTGCCGCTCCCGCCGTGCATCCGGTAGGCGCGCGCCAGCACCCACCGGCAGGCTGCGGCATCCGCTGTCAGGCCGAGCCGGTCGAGCTCGCGAACGGCCTCCTCGGCAGCCTCCGAGGCCTCGGCGTACTGCTCGTCCGCGAGCAGCGCCGCCGCGGTGGCCGCCCGGGTGCGGGCCGCTCCGGTCAGGTCACCCGCCGCCGTCCGGGCCGCGACCTGGTCGAGCAGGCCGCGGAGGCCCTCCCCACTGCGGGAGTTCAGGTCGCGCTCGAAGACCGACAGCGGTGTGGGCTCGCCGATCGGGCCGGCGTCCATCCAGCCGCGTATTCGGGTGCTCTGGTGGGTGTTGCCGTTGCGGGCGTCGAAGCGTTCCGCGATGCCGAGGGCGCGCTCGCGCAGTTCCACCGCGAGGTCGGCCACGCGGGTGTCCGGGCGCCGCTTCCCCTCCACGGTGGGGAAGCGCAGCACCACGTCGCCGTCGCCGCCGTTCTGTTCCTGGCTGCGGGACAGGACGGCCACGGCGGCGGCCGCGAACTCCATCTCCGTCAGCGGCGTGCGCGGCCGGTCGAGCCAGGAGAGGTGGCGCTCGATCAGGTCGAGTCCGCGCCCGAGGTTGCCGCTGTGCACGCAGAACAGCAGGTTCAGCGCCAACTCCCCCAGGTGGTGCGGGTTGTCGCGGATCCTCCGGTAGGCGGCGCGGTGCGCCTCGACGGCCCGCTCCCCCAGGCCGGAGCGGAGGAACGGCAGCAGCAGCTCGGAGTAGATCAGCTGCGGCTGTTCGGTGCAGCCGGAGCGGACCGCCGACTCGCCGATCCGGATCGCCTCCTCGTCCCGGCCGAGTGCCACCAGGGTCTGCACCTGGCTGCTCGGCACGCAGCCCGCGCAGTCGGAGAGGGCGTCCCGGCGGGTGAGCGCCATCTCCTCGTAGTGGGCCTGGGCCCGCTCGATCTCGCCGATGGACTGCGCGGCCTCTCCGCGGTGCTGGAGGACGGCGTGCATGCTGTGGCCGCCCCGGCGGTAGCGCCGCTCCATGTCCGCGAGCAGGTCCGTCCCCCGCTGCAGCGGGATCTCGGGGTACTGGTAGACGCTGTAGACCATCCACTTGAACTGCCACAGCAGGGTGTGCTCGTGTCCGGAGCCGAAGCGGTGCGGCTCCCGGTCGTAGGCCGCCAGGCACCAGGAGAAGGTGAGGAAGGCCTTCTCCGGCGCCCAGCTGTGCTGGAAGACCGAGGTCGCCGACATCCGCACGTCGAAGGCGAACTCGACCAGGCCGAGCGCGTCGGCGTGCCGGATCACCTCCTCCAGTGCGGCGAACTTCGCCGCCCCCGTGGGCATCCCGAAGGTGCTGTCGTAGAGCCGGCGGAGCTCCTTCTCGGTACGGCTCATCGCGCACCTCCGGCGACGGCCCGGCCGATCAGGCCGAGGAAGGACTGGTTGAGGGCCGCGGTGTCGGCCGGGCGCAGCGGATGGTGCCCGAGCAGCAGCGCCTGGGTGTACAGGCCTTCCAGGCACATGCCCTGGAGCTCCGGGTCGGCCAGCGCGAGGACCTGGCGGGCCAGCGGGTTGCGGTGGTTGAGCACTAGCCGGGGCCGGGGCGGGGTGTCGGCCTGGAAGCTGCCGAGAATCGCCGCCCAGGTCTCGTCCACCTGCTCCCGGGCGCCCTGGACGTCCAGTTGGAACGCGGTGTCCTCGTCCAGGAGGTAGAGCGAGGGCAGTCCGGAGGGCTCGAAGGAGCGGACCAGCAGGTCGCATCCGAGCCGGTCGAGCACCCGGTCGGCCACGGCCAGGAACGGGGCGATCGCCTGTTCGTCGGCCGGGTCGAGGCGCTGCAGGTGGGTGGTGAGGTCGGCGGCGCGCAGCTGCTCGACCTCCAGGGCCCGGTCCACCGTCGCGAGCCGGTCGACCAGCTCGGCGTCGTACACGTAGCCGGCGTTGACGACGGCCAGGCCCTGCGCGGCGGCCACCGGTGCGAGTTGCCGGAACTCGTCCAGCAAGGGGGTGAAGCGCAGCAGGCCGTAGCGGTCGGTGAACTCGGCGAGGGTGAGCGGGCCGACGTTGGTCTCCATCGGCCAGAAATCGGCGACCAGGCGCAGCATGTCGTCGTCGTGCAGCGCCAGCGCCTTGACGCCCAGGTGGTGGACGCGCAGGAAGGAGCGCAGTCGCGCGGGCTCCTGGCGGCTCAACCGCACCAGCCAGCCGCGCAGTCGGTCGCCGAGGGCGTCGCGGGTCGCCTCCAGCAGGGAGTCCTCGTAGAGCGCCTCCCGGCTGGCGGTGGGCCGCAGCTCGGAGGTGTCGACGACGCACCGTACGAAGAAGGCCCACTCCGGCAGCAGGCGTTCGGCTCCCTCGGCGAGCAGCATCTGCTTGAGGTACACCCGGTGCGCGGCCGGGACGGCCGGGTTGGCCGGCATCGGCAGGACGAAGGCGACGCCGCGCAGGCCCGCCTCCGCGCTGGCCACGTCGATCACGTCGAAGGGCGCGAAGCCGAAGACCTCCTCGCAGTAGGCCTCCAGGCGGGCGCGGCGGGCCGGTTCGCCCTCGCCTTCGGGGCGGTCCCAGGGGGCGGGGCCGCCGGTGACCGTGGTGCCGTCCACCGTGACCGGGTGCGGCAGCCGGGCGCCGTAGTGGCCGACCAGTTCGGTGACGGCCCGGCGGGTGAGCAGGTGCTCGCAGCCGGGGCGGGGGCGCAGGGTGACGGTGGTGCCGGGCTCCGCGCGCTGCTCGTCGGCGGGCGCGAGCTCGACGGTGTAGCCGCCGTCCGAGGAGCCGTGCCAGCGCACGGTGGGCTCGCCGGCCCGGCGGGTGGTGACCTCGATGGCCTCGGAGACCATGAAGCAGGAGAGCAGGCCGATGCCGAACTGCCCCATGAACTCGTGCCGGGCGAACCCCAGGTCGTCGCGCTTCGAGCTGCGCCCGATCGTCGCCAGCAGCTCGTGCACCTGTGCCTCGGTGAGGCCGATGCCGTTGTCGCTGATGGTCAGCGAGCCGTCGCCGTTGGCGTCGCTGGAGGCGATCGCGATCCGGGCCTCCCGCGCCGCCGCGGCGGCGTCGCCCGGGTGCCGGGCCGTGATCGCGTCCACCGCGTTCTGCAGCAGCTCGCGCACGTACACCTGCGGGCTGGTGTAGAGGTGGTGGCTCAGGAGGTCGACGATGCCGCGCAGGTCGACGCGAAAGGTTCGGCTCAACGGACTCTCTCTCAGGTCGGTTCGGGAGCACCCTAGAACGGGGGTACGACACGGGAAACCGAATATCCGCGCGACGGGCGCCCGGAAGGTCGACCGACCGGGCAGCGGCCGGGGTGCGCTCAGATAACCGCAGGTCAGCGCGGGGACAGCGGCCGATGGTGCGGACTTGGTAAGGGAGCGCACGCGGACCGTTGGCGCGCCCCCTCCGGCTGGTTAGACTCGCGCGGCCGACCGGGCGGGCGACACGCACGGCCGACCGGGCGCCGACTCCCGTTCGGCACCGGAGCAGAGCACAGCGCGGCACCACCCAGGACACCAGGCACGTACCGCCGACGACCATGGGGGTCTCCATGCAGTTCCGCACCAGAGCACCGCTCGCCACCGCGACCGCGGCGCTCCTCCTCGCCGCCGTCGCCGCCGGCACCCCGGCCGGCGCGACCACGGACGGTACGAACCCGCCCGACACCTCGCCCGGCGCACCGCTCGCCGTGATCTCACCCGGCGATCCGTACGCCTCCTGCGACCTCGGCGCGGACGGCGACGGCACCAACCACCCGGGCGCGGAGGACGAACCGTACGCCGCCGCCAACCCGCTCGACCCGGCGAACACCATCACCGTCTACCAGCAGGACCGCTGGTCCAACGGCGGTGCCCGGGGCCTGAGCTCCAGCTACACCACGGACGGCGTGCACTTCACCCAGACGGCGCTGCCCTTCACCCACTGCGCGCCGGGCGGGCTGGCCTACCAGCGGGCCTCCGACGGCTGGGTGAGCTTCGGCCCCGACGGCACCGCGTACGCCAGCGCCCTGGTCTTCGACGCCACCACGCCGCGCAGCGCGGTGGCCGCCGCCACCTCCACCGACGGCGGGCGCAGCTGGCAGCACGTCACCGAACTGATCGGCGACGACGACCCGGCGATCACCGACGACAAGAACGCCGTCACCGCCGACCCGGTGCACCCGGGCGTGGCCTACCAGGTCTGGGACCGGGTGGACCAGACCACCGGCCCGACCCCGGTCTTCGACGGGCCGGGCTACCTGTCCGTCACCCGGGACCACGGCCGGACCTGGTCCCCGGCGAAGCCCTTCGTGACCACGGCCACGACGCCGAACACCCAGACCATCGGCAACCAGATCGTGGTCGACCCGCGCACCGACACGCTGTACGACTTCTTCGACTGGATCACCTTCACCGACGCGACCGCCACCACCGTCAGCGACGTGCACTTCGGCATGGTCAGCTCCACCGACCAGGGCCGCACCTGGAGCCCGCCGGTCCGGGTCGCCGCCGACACCTCCGTCCCCGAGGTCCACCCGAACGCGCCCACCGACGCCACCAAGTCCCTCCGGGCCGGCGCCGGACTGCCCAGCGTGGCGATCGACCCGCAGACCGGCGAGCTGTACCTCGCCTATGAGGGCTCGGAGTCCACCGGCGGCAGGTACGACGCGATCCAGCTGGTGCACTCCACCGACGGCGGCCGGACCTGGAGCGGCCCGACCCGGCTCAACCAGGCCCCGGGAGCGCCGGCGTTCACCCCGTCGATCACCGTGACGGCCGACGGCACCGTCGCCGTCAGCTACTACGACCTGCGCTACCTCACCCCGGACGACACCACCGCGCTGCCCACCGCCGCCTGGCTGCTCAGCTTCCCGCGCGGCGGCGAGAACAGTCCGGTCGAGCGGCAGATCTCGCCGGTCTTCGACTGGCTCCAGGCGCCGTACGCCGGGGGCCACTTCCTCGGCGACTACCAGGCCCTGATCACCGACGGCCACCGGATCCGCCCGGTGCTGGTGACCGCCAACAGCGGCGCCCCGCTGAACTCCACCGACGTGTACAGCGGCCGCTTCCGGCCGGACACCCTGCGCAGCCCGGGTGCGGCCGCACCGACCACCGGGGCGGCGCGCACCGGGGCGCCCGCCGCCGGCCCGCGCGCCGTGCAGCACCTGCGGCGCTGACCCGACCGGCGGCTGCCGGCGCGGAGGAGCTCCGCGCCGGCGGCCGCCCGGACCCGAGCGCTCGGGTCCGGTCCGGGCCCCGGACCGGTCACCCCACGTCAGCCGACGGCCCGGTCAGGGCCTGTTCAGTGCGTCCGTGAGGTGGCCCGCCGCCTCGATGACGGCCTGGGAGAGGCGGGCCCCCGGGTGCCGGCTGAGCCGTTCGATCGGCCCCGAGACGGAAACGGCGGCCACCACCCGGCCGGCCGGGCCCCGCACGGGCGCGGAGACGGAGGCCACGCCGGGCTCGCGCTCGCCGATCGACTGGGCCCACCCCCGGCGCCGCACCCCGCTCAGCGCGGTGGCGGTGAACCGGGCGCCCTGGAGGCCGCGGTGGAGCCGCTCGGGCTCCTCCCAGGCCAGCAGGACCTGGGCGGCGGACCCGACCTTCATCGGCAGCGCGAGGCCCACCGGCACGGTGTCCCGCAGGCCGAAGAGGCGTTCGGCGGCCGCCACGCAGATCCGGACCTCGCCCTGCCGACGGTACAGCTGGGCGGTCTCGCCGGTGACGTCGCGCAGGTGGGTGAGGACCGTGCCCGCCGCGGCCAGCAGGCGGTCCTCACCGGCCGCCGCCGAGAGCTCGGCGAGCCGCGGGCCGAGGACGAACCGGCCCTGGAGGTCCCGGCCGAGCAGCCGGTGGTGCTCCAGTGCGACGGCGATCCGGTGGGCGGTCGGCCGGGCCAGCCCGGTGGCGTCGACCAGCCCGGCCAAGGTGGCCGGACCGGCCTCCAGGGTGCCGAGGATCGAGGTGATCTTGTCGAGCACGCCGACGCCGCTCGTGTTCTCCATGGACGGGTACTCCAGTCTCAGATCCCGTGAGCGACGGGTGGGTACGGCTCACGGGCGCTCCGGTGGGGTGGGAGCGGGGTGGTCAGCGGAAACAGGCCTGCGGGAACAGCAGATCGCCTGCGCCGAGCACGAAACGGGTACGCGAAAGGGCCGGGGCGGGAAGCGCCCGGGCGAAGGACAGCACTGAGAGCACCGTGTCTCCTCATCTTCCCCGCGCCACGTTGGCGACAGGCCGGAGTTGGCACTGACCCCGGACGGCACGGCGCGTACTTCGGACGCCGGGTCGAACGGGGAGTTGCCGGGGCTTCGTAGGGCCGGTCCCTCCACCCCTCTGGATGATTCGCGAAGAACCATACAAGATTTCCCGGCCGCCCCGCCAAACCCTTTCCCGACCGCCCCTCGACCCGGAGCCCGCCGGGGTCCTTGACCACGGATGATTTAGATTTCTAAACTATTTCCATGACTGCGACCCCGGCCACCTCAGCGCCCCCGAAGAAGCCGCTCAGGTTCAGAATCGGCATCGCGCTCCTCATCCTGAGCGCCCTGACCTACGTGGCCGTCCTCGTCATCCTCTTCCTCCCGCTGGAGTCCGGCACCAAGGCCGCCGCCTTCGGCGGGACGCTCGTGGTCGCCGAGACCTGCGCCCTCATCGGCATGGCGGGCGTCGGCAAGGAGGCCGTCCGGGCAGTCCGGTCCCGCCTGGGGCTCAGGAGGCGCAGCCGCGCCGCCGAGCAGCCGCCGACCACGGACTGACGGGCCCGATGGACACCGGAGAAAGACCCGACAGCGCCGACCTGCACGCCCGCATCACCCGGATCGACCGGCTCTTCGCGGACCTGTGGGTCCTCTCGGAACGGCACGCGCCCCGCTACGGCGACTTCGGGCTCACCGCCCAACAGCACCTCGTGCTCGCGCGGATCGTGGCCGACCCGGGCATCACCCCCAAGGACCTGGCCGAGCACCTGGGCGTGTCCAGGGGCGCCGTCAGCCAGCACCTGGCGCGCCTGGAGGAGGACGGCTACCTCTCCCGGCGGCGCAGCCCCCAGGACGGACGCGTCCACGTCCTCCGCCTGGAGGCCCGCGGCGCGGCCTACCGGCAGGCCGTGCTCCGGTACGAGCGGGAGCTCCACGACGCCTACGTCGCGAAGCTCTCGGCCGCGGACATGGCGGAGATCGAGTCCGCACTCGGGAAGTTGAGGCGGGTGTTCGAGGACTGACGTCACCCGCCGTGGCCGCTACTCCGGATCGATCAGTCGGGACCGGTCACTTGGGGCCGGTCACTTGGGGCCGGTCACTTGGGGCCGATCAGTGCAGACCGATCACTTGAGATCGATCACGAGGCCGCCCGTCCGCGCCTCTTCGTTCGTGACCTTCGTCCTCGGGTGCCAGAGCACCTGCACCGAGTAGGAGTCCGAACCGCCCGGCACGTCGGGCAGCACGATCGGGAACCGGCAGGCGGAGTCGTGGTACTCGCCCTGCCCCAGGGTGCCGGTCGCCACCACCCGGCCCGCCGCGTCGCGAACGGTCACCAGGGCGTCCTTGTCCACGTCGTCCAAGCCCCTGGCACCGTTGCAGGTACCCGACTTGGTGGGGTCGGAGGTGCTGATCCGCGCCTGGCCCACCAGCGTGAAGGGCTCGTCGTCCCCGGGTCCGGACAGGCCCCAGGCCAGTCCGACGGCGCCGGCGCCGACCACGAGTCCGGCAGCCGCGAACACCGCCGGGGCCTTCCAGGGCCGGAGCCGGGGCTCCTGCGCAGGCTCCGGCGGAGCCGCCTCCGTGGCGGGTATCGGAGCGACATTCTCTTCATACGATGCGTCAGACATTCGCACAGCATGGCATCGAGCGCTTCGCCCGACGAGGAGTTATCTCGACCGGGGCCTGCCCGCGCGGCCGCCACCGACCGGCCGTGCCGACCGGCCATGGGGGCTGGCCATGGGGCCGGCAGCCGTCGGGGCACGGAAGAATGGGGCGGGTGACCAGCACTCAGCCGCTCCCCCGGGGCCTCACCGCCCTCATCCCCGACGCCCGCACCCAGGCCACGCCCGGCGAGCGGGCCGCCTCCCAGCTCCTCCACCTGCGCGAGGCGACCGTGCCCGTGCCGGTCCTCGCCGCGGCCGCCGAGCTGATCACCCCGTTGCTGAAGGACCAGGACCCGGCCACCCGCGCCGCCGCCACCGCCGTCCACACCCGCCTGCTCGCGGCCATCGAGGAGGCCACCCCCTGGCGGTAGCCGGCCGGGCGCGGCAGGGCGAGGGCCGAGCCCCTTCGCGACGAGCCCTCGCGAGGTGCAACCCTCGGGTTGCACCCGGCAGTGCGACGTGCAACTCTGGAGTTGCATCCATTGTCCGCAAGCGAAGGAGCCCCCTCATGAGCGAGGACCGGATCGAACGCGAGACCCTGATCGAGGCGCCCCTGGAGCGGGTCTGGTCCCTGGTGGCCGAGCCCGGCTTCTGGGTCGCCGACAAGGCGAGCCTGCCCGGCACCGTGGCCAGGGAGGGCGAGGAGCTGGTGGCCAGGAACCCGGAGTACGGCGACTTCCCGGTACGCGTGGAGAAGGTCGAGCCGCCGACCTACCTGGCCTACCGCTGGGCCAGCGCGTTCCCCGGCGAGGAACTGCGCGAGGACAACAGCACCCTCGTCGAGTTCACGCTGACCCCGGAGGACGGCAGGACGCGGCTGCGCGTGGTCGAGAGCGGCTTCGCGGCACTGGCCGGCTCCGAGGAAATGCGCGGCAAGGCGGTCGAGGACAACACCGGCGGCTGGCGCCAGGAGCTCGACGCGCTCAGGACGCGCGCCGAACAGCCCGCCACGTGACCGACGAACCCCACGGCGCCGCCGAGGCGGTCGACACCGTCCTCACGGCCCTGGCCGACCCGACGCGACGCCGGCTGCTCGAACTGATCGCCGCGCAGGGCGAGGCCACCGCGACGACGCTCGCCCGGCACCTCCCCGTCTCGCGCCAGGCCGTGGTCAAGCACCTCGCCGTCCTGGACGCCGCCGGGCTGGTGAGCGGCGACCGCATCGGGCGCGAGGTGCGCTACACGGTGCGGCCCGCGGCGCTCGACGCCACGGCGCGTTGGATGGCCTCGCTCGCCGCCGACTGGGACCGCCGGCTGGCGCACATCAAGCGCCTCGCCGAGGCCGCGGAGCACGACTCCCGGACCACGCGTGACCACGCGTCACGCCCACCGGAACAGCCTCACGGAAGGGCATGAGCTAGGCCTGAGTGCGGCCGGTCACCCGCCTGCCCATCCCTCCGCCCCTCCGTCCGTCCGTCAATGCACCGAGCGGGAACTTCACCTTTCGGGGTGGTTAGGTCTCGCTTTTCCGTAGGTAGTCGAACCGCCCCTTCTCCGAGCGCCTGGTACGAATGCGGAGCGACAGAAGATCCGGTACGGGCGGGGGAGTTGACACGGATGCGGGCGAGGACGGGGATCACGACGGCAGGGACCACGACGGCGGGCACGACGGCGGGCACCACGACGGTCGCCGTGGCCGGGGTCGAGTGCGGCTGGGGCAGTTCGGGGAAGTTGAGCGCGGTCCTGTCCGCCCTCCGGGCCCACAGCAGCAGGCGGCTGAGATTCATCGGCCTCGCCTCCGGGTTGGGCAGACCGCTGCTCGCCGAACAGCCGGTGGAGCGCTGGTTCGACCTCCCGGACGAGCGGTCCGACCAGGAGCTGGACCGGATCGTCCGGGCGCAGCGGGTGCAGGCGGCACTGGTGGTACTGGACGGCGTGCTGGCGAAGGCGTTGCGGGCCTGCGGGGTGCCGGTGGTGTTCGTGGACAGCCTGCCGTTCCTCTGGACGGACGGCGACCGGCCCGACCTCCCGCTGGACGCCGAGGTGTACTGCGCCCAGCGGTGCGTGGAACTGCCGCCGGAGGGCGCCGGGGTGCTGGCCGACGTGCACCGGCTGCGCTGGGTGGACGCCGTGATCGCCGACGGCGGCACCGTCCGCAGCAGCCCTCCCACGCCCCACCCTCGGCGCGCCCTGCTCAACCTCGGCGGGCTGCGCGCGCCCCACCTCACGGACTGGGCGAGCTATCCCCAGCTCGTGCTGCCCGCCGCGCTGGAGGCACTGACCGCGAGCGGGGTCACCGAGGTGCACATCGCGGGCAACCTGCCGGCCTGGCTGGCCGCGCAGTTGGTCGACTCCTGCGCCCACCCGCCCGTGACCACCGTCGGCGCCCTCCGCCACCAGGACTTCCTGCACCGCCTCGCCGACTGCGACGTCCTGCTCACCTCCCCCGGGCTGACCACCCTCCTGGAGGCCGGGCAGCTCGGCACCCCCACGCTCTGCCTGCCGCCGCAGAACCTCAGCCAGATCTTCAACGGCCGCTTCCACAGCCGGGTACTCGGCGCCGACGTCCGCCTGCGCTGGCCACCGGAGGTGTTCGACGAGGAGGAGGCACTGGCCCTGCGCGCCCACGGCGCGGGCAAGGCCCTCGACCTGATCCACGGCGGCATCGCCCGCGCCGCCGACCTCGGCCGCCACCGTACGGCCGCGGCCGTACGGGAAGGCCTGGTCGAGAAGCTCAGACAGTTGGCCTCCGTGGCTGCCACCACTCCTCCCGCCCCGGACTGGACGGCGTTGACGAGCGCGGTCGGCACGGCCGGTGCGGCCCAGGTCGCCGACGCGCTGCTGCGGCTACTGGCCGAGTCCCCGGAAGCCGACCAGCCACTCCGCTGACCAGGCCGGATCACCCCGACGGAGGGCTGCCGCGTGTCCCCGGGCCGGTGGGGGCCGTTCTCAGGCTCGGTGCCGGCGACGCGCCGACCACCCCTCCGGCACCCACGCCTGCGGCCCTGCTTCCGACGTCCCCGAGGTTTCCGAGGTCCTCCATGATGAAGTCCACCGGCCCACCCTTCCGGCCGGTCACGTCCGCCCGGTTCACCACCACCGTCCAACGACTCCTCGACCGGCCCGGTGCGCCCTCCCGCGCACGGCGCCTCCTCCCCCTGATCGCCGTCCTCACCGTGCTCCTCTCGGTGGGCGCCGCGCCACCCGGCCGCGCCCCCTCCGACCCGACCCGCACCCCCGGCGCCCCCGCCTACACCGTGGAGTTGAGAAGCGACGCCACCGGAGCTCACTGGCGCGGCCACGAGCGGATCGTCTTCACCAACACCTCGCCCGAGCCCCTGCACGAGGTCTACCTGCGCCTCTGGGACAACTTCCGCGGCGGCTGCGCGACCCCGTCCGTCCGGGTGACCGGTCTGGACGGCACCGCGGAGGTCGACTGCACCGCGCTGCGCGTCCCGTTGGCCCACCCGCTGCACCAGGGCGCCTCCGACACGGTCGAGTTCGACCTCGGCGTCGACGTCCCCGACGGCCTCGACCGCTTCGGCCGGGACGGCGCGTTCAGCTTCATCGGCAACGCCCTGCCCGTCCTCGCCGTCCACGACGGATCGGGCTGGCACCTGGACCCGTACAGCGAGCTCGGCGAGTCGTTCTACGGCCTCGCCTCCGACTTCGCCGTCACCCTCGACCACCCCACCGAGGTCCTGGTGCCCGCCACCGGCACCGCCGTCGACACCCCCGGGCGCCCGGGCCGCACGGTCACCCGGATCGGCGCCCGGCAGGTCCGCGAGTTCGCCTGGGCCGCCGGGCCCTTCCACCGGATCGAGGGCCGGTCCGGCGACGGCGTCCGGGTCGCCGTCTACTCGGTCAGCAGCGTCTCCGCCGAGGACGCCCGCGCGATGCTGGACCTCTCCCTGCGGACCATCGACGACCACTCCGCCCGCTACGGCCCCTACCCGTACGGGGACGTCGCCACCGTCCTCGACGACGCCTTCGAGTTCGGCGGCATGGAGTACCCGGCCTTCGTCCTCGACCGGATCCGACCCTCCGCCGTCATCCACGAGCTGGCGCACCAGTGGTGGTACGGCATCGTCGGCGACGACCAGTACCGCGCACCCTGGCTGGACGAGTCCTTCGCCGAGTACGCCATGGACGTCGAGATGGGCCGGACGAAGGAGGGCTGCACCGCCGCGACTCCCTTCCGGAGCCCGGCCGAACGCCTCACCAATCCGATGAGCTACTGGGACACCCACCCCGACCGCTACGAGGCGGTCATCTACGACCACGGCTCCTGCGCCCTGCACGAACTGCGCCGGCTGATCGGCACGGACACGATGTCCGCGCTGCTGCACGACTACGTCCGCGCCCACTGGTTCGGCGTCTCCACCACCGCCGAGTTCAAGGCCGCCGCCCAGGCCGCGACGTCCGTCGACCTGACGCCCTTCTGGCAGGAGCACCGCATCGACTGATCCCCGACCCGCACCGGCCCCCTCCCGGCCCCTCCCGTTCCCGTACCCTCCCGTTCCCGTACCCTCCCGTTCCCGTACCCGACCGAACCCCCGGCAGCAGTCCCGGCAAAGCCCCCACCAGCAGCTTTAATCGGTGGCCCTCCCGTCCCAGCGGCTCCTACAGTGGCCGCCGGATCAAGGACGTTCAGGGAGCCGAGCATGCGTGTGCACTACCCCCGGACGCCGCATCTCCCCTGGTCACCGGGGGCTGCGGCGGACGACGTACGGACCGGGGACGTCTCCGCCCTAGCCGGGGCGGAGATCGTGGTCACCGAGAAGCTGGACGGCGAGAACACCACCCTCTACCCCGACGGACTGCACGCCCGCTCGCTGGACTCCGCCCACCACCCCTCCCGCGCCTGGGTCAAGGGCCTGCAGAACCGGGTCGGCGCCCGCATCCCGGACGGCTGGCGGATCTGCGGCGAGAACCTGTTCGCCCGGCACTCCATCCCGTACACCGACCTGGACAGCTGGTTCTACGGCTTCTCGGTCTGGACGGACCGGGACGAGTGCCTCGACTGGGACGCCACCGTGCGTTTCCTGCGCCGCCTCGGCATCCCCACACCCCGGGTGCTCTGGCGCGGCCGCTTCGACGAACGGGCCCTGCGCGCCCTGCGCCTGGACCTCGACCGCCAGGAGGGATACGTGGTCCGGACCGTCCGGGGCTTCCCCCGGGGCGAGTTCGGCGTGCGGGTCGCCAAGTGGGTCCGCCCGGAGCACGTACGGACCGACACCCACTGGATGTACGCCGCCGTGGTGGAGAACGGCCTCGGTCCCGACGCCCCGCTCTGGGACATCCGGTCCGGCCGACTGCCCGAACTCCCGCTGCTGGCCGAGGCCTTGGACCTGCCCGAACTCACCACTGTGCCCGTCCCCTCCCCCACACCCGCACCCGCACCCGCACCCACACCCGTGCCCGTGCCCGTGCCCGGAGCCCCGACCGCCCCCGGCCCCGACCGCCGGTCGGAGGAGCTGGCCGACGTCTCCGCCCGCCTCGACGAGCTCGGCCGCACCGGCGACGCCCGTCTGGCCGGCATGCTGGCCACCGCGCTGCGCTCCGCCCGCCGGGAGTCGCTCGCACCCCGGCTCGCCGACCGCCTGGGCCTGCCCCTGGCCCGCCGGGTCGCCGACCTGGTCGGACTGCACCCCGGCCTCCAGCAGCCGTACCCGGACACCGAGCGCCGCGCCGGGCTGGTCCGGCTCGCGAGCGCCGCCGACCTCGGGGTGCTGCACGCGGTGGCCGCGGCCACCGCCCCCTGGCCCGCCGAGCGCGAGCAGGTCGCCTGGTCGGCCCTGCACGCCGAGGACGCCGGACTGCTCGACCCCGACCCACTGGCCTGGCTGCGCACCGGCCTGCGCGAGGCTCTCGCCGACCTCGCCGCCGACGCACCGGACGCCGCCGACCGCTGCTGGGCCCAGGCCCGCGAGGCCTACGCCCTCGGCCGGATCAGCACCGTCGAGGAGGCGGTGGCCGCCACCTGGCGCTGGCGCGACGGCCGCTTCCCGCGGCTGGTCCACCTGAGCGGCCCGTCCGGCAGCGGCAAGAGCACCTTCGCGGCCGCCCTGCCCGGTGTCTCGGCCCGGATCAGCCTGGACGACCTGCGCGCCGCCCGCGGCTCGCGCGCCGACCAGCGCAACAACCCCGAGGTGCTGCGCACCGCCATGGCCCGGCTGGACTCCGCCCTGGCCGACCGGGCCGCCACCGTGGTCTGGGACGCCACCTCACTCAACCGCGAGCAGCGCTCCCACGTCCACGGCACCGCCCGGCGCCGCGACGCCCTGGTCACCCAGGTGGTGCTGCTGGTCGGCGAGCAGGAACTGCTGCGCCGCAACGCCGTCCGCCCGCACCCGGTACCGCCCGAGGTGCTCTCCGCCCAACTGCACCGCTTCAACCCGCCCTACCCCGGCCAGGCACACCGCACCTGGTACGTCGGCGCCGGTGGCACCGTGGAGGACACGGCGGGAACGCTCGACTCCGAGGAGGACTGATGCGCCCCATCGAACAGGTCTGCCAGCGGATCCGCTGGGACGCCCGCTTCGACCCGGCCCGGTTCACCCTGGGCGTGCGCCAGCGCGACGACCGCATCGCGCGCGTCCCGTTGGAGGCCTTCCTGGCGTCCGGCGAGATCCCCTGGCACCGGGTGTACCAGGTCGAGGCCGACGGCGTCGTGGTGTGGGACCGCTCCACCGGCGTGGACGACCTCGACACCACCGAGGCCGGGCACCGCGCCGAACCGCGCCACCTGCCCGCGCCCTTCTTCACCGCCACCACCCCGTACGCCTGGCGGCCGGACGGCGGCTGGCAGCCCCACCACACCGCGGGCGGCACCACAGGCGGAACCGGCCCGAACGCCACCACCACCGCCGCCACCGCCACCCTGCGCGTGGTCACCTGGAACACCCTGTGGGACCGCTACGACGCCGACCGGATCGCCACCGCCCGCCGCCGACCGCTGCTGCTCGCCGAGCTGGCGGCCGCCGACGCCGACGTCATCGCGCTCCAGGAGGTCGAGCCCGCCCTGGTCGTCCAGCTGCTGGCGGAGCCCTGGGTCCGGGAGCGCTACGTCCTCGGCACCGACCCCTCCGGCCGCGACGTGCCCGAGTACGGCCTGCTGGTGCTCAGCCGTCTCCCCGTCCTGGAGGCCGGCCGGCACGCGCTGGGCCCGCACAAGGCCGTCACGGCCGTCACCGTCCGGGCCGCCGACGCGCCGCTGACCGTCGCCGCCGTCCACCTCAGCAGCGACCACTCGACGGACGGCCCGGCCCGCCGCCAGGCCGAACTCACCCGGCTGGCCGAGGGCCTGGCCAGTGTCGAAGGAGAACTGCTGCTGCTCGGCGACTTCAACGACGCCCGCTCCGGACCGGACGGCCCCGCCGCCGCACTCGGCCTCCGGGACGCCTGGACCCAGGTGCACGGCCGGGGCGACGACACCCCCACCTTCGACCCGACCGTCAACCCACTCGCCGCCGTCTCCTCCCTCACCGGCCGCCCGGGCCGGATCGACCGTGTCCTGTACCGCGCCGACCGGGCCGGCGCCACCGCCGCCGCCCTGCTCGGCGACCGGCCCACCCCCGACGGCCTCCACCCCTCCGACCACTACGGCCTGGTCGTCGACCTCGCCCTCGCCCTCGACGGTGCCGCCTCCCCGGACTCCCTGGACGCCCCGCCCACCGCCCGGACGGCCGTCGCCTGGCTCCCGCCCGAGGAGCTGTGGCCGCCCATCCAGGAACTGCGCGCCGCGTACGACCCGCAGCTGCGCCGCTGGCCCCCGCACGTCAACCTGCTGTTCGGCTTCGTGCCGGAGTCCGCGTTCGACCGCGCGCTGCCACTGCTCGGCGCGGCCGCCGCCGAGGTGGCCCCCTTCACCGCCCGGCTGGAGGGCGTGCACACCTTCGGCCACCGCGAGGACGCGACGATCTGGCTGGACCCGGCCGCCACTGCGGCCGACCCCTGGGCGGCACTGCGGCACGCCCTCGAAGGCCGGTTCCCCCGCTGCCGGGGCCGCGCCGAGGGGTACACCCCGCACCTGAGCCTCGGGCGCAGCGACGACCCCCAGCGGGTGGCCGCCGACTGCGCCGCCCGGCTGCGCGGGACGGACGCCCTGGTCGGCGAGCTGGTGGTGCTGTCCCGCCGGGGCGAGGAGCCGATGCGCCCGCGCGCGGTGGTCACCCTGGGAACGGGCCAGGTGCGGGTGCTCCCGGCGGAGCCGACGGTGTCGCTCCACCCCGAGCCCCCGCAACGCACCGCCGTCGCGGACGAGTTGGCCCGCCGACTGACCGCCGCGCTGCCCGAGGGGGTCGTCCACCAGGTCGGCTCGCGGCGGCTCGGCTGCCAGCTGGACGGCGGCGACCTGGACCTGGTGGCGGCGCTGCCCGGCCCGGCGGACCTTCCCGGGGTGCTGGCCCGGGTGGCGACGGCCCTGCCGCAGGCCCGTCGGCTCCGCGAGGTGCGCGGCGCCCGGGTGCCGGGGCTGCGGCTGGAGGCGGACGGGCTGACCGTCGACCTCGCCGTAGTGTTCACCGGCGTCCTCGACCCCGCCGAGGCGGTCGCCCGGCGCACCGAACTGGGCGAGGCGGCGGCCGTCGCACTGAGCGCGGTCACCGACGCCGAGGCGATCCGCTCCGCGCTCGGCGAGCAACGGCCGCGGTTCGTCCGACTGGCCCGGCAGGTCAAGTCCTGGGCCCGGGCCCGCGGCCTGGACGGCGCGCCGTTCGGCCAACTGCCCTCGCTGGCCTGGTCGGTACTCGCCGCCCGGACCGTCCTCGACCTGCCGGACACTCCCGAGGACGACCTGTTCCAGCGCTTCACCGAGACCTGGGCCTCCTGGGACTGGCGCCAACCCGTCACCCTCACCGCAGAACCCACCACCGTGGAAGCCACCGCGGAGGCGACCCCCAGGGAAACCACCGGGAGTTCCGGCTCCGGACCAGCCGGGGGCCCGCTGACCGTGCTCACCCCCTCCACCCCCGTCCGCAGCTGCACCACCCAGGTGGGACCGGACACCAGGGACCAGCTCACCGAGGAGCTCTACCGCGCCTGGGAACTCACCACCACCGACCCCGACCCCTGGCCCGCCCTGCTCACCCCGCCCCCGCTGCACCGCCGCCACGCCGCCTGGGCCGTGGTCTCCGCCGAGCAGGAGTCCGTCGGCCCGGCGCGCGGCCGCCTCCGCAGCCTCCTCGCCGCCCTGGAGGAGGCCGGTGCCACCGGGCTCCACGCCTGGCCCCAGCCGTACCGGACCCGCGACGGCCGCACCCATTTCCCGATCGGCCTCGGCCCCGCCCCGCTCCCCCGCGCCGAGCTCGCCGCGGTGGCCGCCGCCTGGTCCCGCGGCCTGCCGGGCGTGCGGGTCGACCACGTCGAGGGCGGCGCCGTCCGGACCCTCACCCGCTGACCCGGCCCCCGGGGCCACCGAGCCCGGAGACGACCGAACCCGCCCGGCGGATGTCCACCGGGCGGGCTCGTCAGCTCCTGCGGAGGATCAACAGCTGTGCGCCGAGGCGGGGCGCGAGGCCGCGATGTACGGCTTGCCGCTGATGTGCGCGACGACGTCGGCCGGGCAGGACGCGATCCAGGCGGCGCCCGTGGCGTGGTTCTTGACCTTGGCGTCGCTGCAGTACACGTCGCGGTCGGCGGTCTTGAAGCACTGGAAGCCGGGGTAGCCGCCGCCCGCCGCCGTGGCGGTGTTGACGCCGGCGAACAGGCCGACCACGGTGAGCAGGGCGACGGGAAGAGCGGTACGCATCCTCATGGGTTCTCCCATTGGTTCGTACAGACAGTGCGCCGATCCTGGCACCGCGGTTCCGGGCCCGACAACGACGCACGTCATGTTCGCGTCAATCCAATCGGGGGTGAACCGTTCACCGCCCGGCCCCGTCACCCGGCCCCCTGCTGCCGGCCGGCGGCCCGAGTACGACCGGCACCCCCACCGCGCCTCAGCGCGGACTGAGCAGGCAGAACTCGTTGCCCTCCGGGTCGACCAGGATCCTCCAGGAGATCGAGGACTGGTCGATCCCGGGGTCGGTGGCACCGAGGGCGCGCAGCCGGGCCTCCTCCGCCTCCGGGTCGTCCCCGCGGTAGGGGCTGACGTCGAGGTGGACGCGATTCCACCCGCTCTTGGCATCGGACGTGCGGATGAACTCCAGGTACGGGCCGACGCCCCGGGCGGAACGCATCGACGCGAAACCGTCGGCGACCTCGTGCACCGTCCAGTCCATCGCTTCCCCCCAGAACCCGGCCATTCCTCGCGGGTCGGCGCAGTCGACCACCACCGCGGCGATCGGCCCGGTGTCCCGGTACACCTCGCGGGGCTCCAGGACGCAGAACTCGTTGCCCTCCGGATCGGCCATGACCGTCCAGGGCACGTCACCCTGCCCCACGTCCGCGAGCGTGGCACCGAGGCCCTTCAAGCGCGCCACCAGTTCCGCCTGGTGGGCAGCCGAGGTGGTGGCCAGGTCGAGGTGGACCCGGTTCTTCACCGTCTTGGGTTCCTCGCTGACGACCAGGTCGATGCAGACCGCCGCCGGGTCGGGATAGGCGAAGCCCACGGGTTCGAGGTTAGTCACGCCGGGCGCCTCGCTGTCGATGCCCCAGCCGAGCGCCTCCGCCCAGAACCGGCCGAGCGCCGCATCGTCCCGGGCCTTCATGTTGATCTGCACGAGTCTCGTCGCCATGCCGAAGATCCTAGAAGGCTCCGCTCCGGGAAAGATCAGGAGTATTCATTGCGCAGTTTTCATTGCGCAACATTCCTTTCGGATCTACCGTGAAGACATGCCCAAGCCGGCCGAACCCCAGCAGCCTCAGCACCCCCAGCACCCTGAACAGCCTCGAACCCCTCGGCAGCAACCCCCCTCGGAGTGGATCACCGATCTCTCCCGCCTCAAGGCGTTCACCAACCCCCTGCGGATGCAGCTCTACCGCCTGCTCTACCTCGCCGGCACCGCCACCGCCTCCCAGCTCGCCGAACAGGTCGACCAGGCGCCGTCCCTGGTCAGCTACCACCTGCGCAAGCTCGCCGAGCACGGCTTCGTCACCGAGGCGGCCACCCAGAGCGGCGACGGACGCGAGCGCTGGTGGCAGGTCTCCTCCGAGGAGGGCTGGAGCTTCCGCGAGTCGGACCTCTCCGGCACGCCCGAGGGCGCGGCCGCAGTCGGCGCCGTCAGCCGCAGCCTGGTCGACAGCCGGGCCGCCCAGTACCGCAACTACCTCGACCAGAGCTCCGCCTGGGGCGCGGAGTGGACGGACGCCGCCTTCACCGCCGAGTGGCTGCTCGACCTCACGGCCACTGAACTCGCCGAACTGGGCGACGAGTTGCAGGAGCTCAGCCGACGCTGGCGGGAGCGGAGCAAGGCCGCGCGCGCGGCCGGCGCCACCGAGGGACGCGAACACGTGTCCGTCCACATGTACGGCTTCCCGTTCCGTCCCTGAAACCGTCACCCCACTCCCGCCCCGACCCCTCGGAGCCCCGCCATGGCCACGCTGGAGACGACCCCTCCGATACGCTCCGCCGCCGATCCCGGGAACGCACCCGCCCACCGGGACCCGAACGTCCTGCGCTGGCTCACCGCCTACACCGCCTCCCTGGTAGGCGACAGCGTCTACTTCCTCGCCCTCGGCTGGTCGGCCCAGCGGGCCGCCGGGCCCACCGAGGTCGGCCTGGTGATGGCCGCGGGGGCACTGCCCCGGGCGGTGCTGATGCTCGGCGGCGGAGTGGTCGCCGACCGGTTCGATCCCCGCCGGGTGATCCTCGGCAGCGACGCCCTGCGCTGCCTGCTCATCCTCTCCGTCGCGGCCGCCATCGCCTTGACCACGCCCGCCCTCTGGCTGCTGGTGGCGGTAGCGCTGGTGTTCGGCGCCGTGGACGCCCTGTTCGTACCCGCCGTCGGTGCCCTGCCGCCCCGGATCACCGGCCCCGACCAGTTGGCCCGGGTCACCGGACTGCGGTCGCTCGCGATGCGCCTCGGCCAGATCGCCGGCCCGCCGATCGGCGGCCTGGCCATGGGCCTCGGCGGCCCGGCGGCCGCCTTCACCGTGGCAGGAACCCTGTTCGCCCTCTCACTGCCCCTCCTCCTCTCGGTCCGGATCCGCCCCCTGGACCCACCCCCGGCCGACACCACACCCACCACCCCCGCCGGCCGTACCCCCGCCGACCGCACCTCCGCCCGCGCGGACCTCGCCGACGGGCTGCGCTACATCCGCCGTCACCGTCTGCTCGGCCCGCTGGTCCTCGTCGGAGCCGTCTGCGAGCTCGGCCTGATCGGCACGCTGAACGTCGGCATGGTCCTCCTCAACGCCGAACGCGGCTGGGGCCCGTCCGGCTACGGCCTGATCATCGCCTGCTTCGGCGCGGGCGCCACCGTCGGCGCCACCCTGCTCGCCGTCGTCGGCCGGCTGCCCCGGGCCGGGCTCACCATGGCCGTCACCCTGCTGCTGGGCAGCATCGGAGCGGCCGCCATGGGCCTGGTCCCCACCCTGTGGTCCGCCGCGGTGCTCGCCGCACTCGTCGGCCTGAACGCGGGCATCTTCGGCACCCTGGACGGCGCCCTCGTCCAGACCACTGCCGACCCCGCCTACCTCGGCCGGGTCACCTCCGTCGTCATGCTCACCATGGTCGGCCTCGCGCCACTCAGCTACCCCCTGGTCGGCGCCGCCATCGGCGCCTGGGGCGCAGCCCCCGTCTTCCTCGCCTGCGGCACCCTCTCCTCCCTCGGCGCCCTCCGCGCCCTCACCTCCCGCCCCGTCCGAACCGCCGAACTCCCCCGCCGCTGACGCCCCCGACGCCCCCCCCGACGCCACACCCCGCCCACGGCCCACAACCGGGCACGGCCAGACATCACTTGACCAGGCGGAACCTGGCCCCGGCGAGGCCAAGGGCCCGGCCGCCAGGGACACGCCCGCCCGCCGGCACTCCGGCCGTGCCATTCTTCTGGGAGCGGACCAGGGAGGGCCCGCTGTCCGTTGACGGGGGGCGTGATGGGATCGATCGGTCTCGCGTGCGTGGTGGCCGGGCTTGTCGGTGCTGGGCTGTTGCGGTGGCTACCCGTCAGGGGGCGAGCGGACGGACTGGCGGCGGAGGGCGTCGCCGGAGTGCGGGGCGGCTCGAAGGCCGCACTGACAGTGGCTGTGGTGGAACTCCACCTCGTGGGGGCGATCGACGTCGGCCGGCGCGGCCTGCTGCGGCGGGTGGTGCACTCCAGCCCCGGACGTGACGCGACTTCCTTGCGCCGAGCCACATGGACGGCGTTCGGCCGAGAGCTGTCCTCGGCCGATACCGCCGCCGCTCCGGCCGTACGGCGGGCTCGGGAAGAGGTGCGCACCGAACTGACCGGGCGTGGCCTGCGATGCGGCCGGGCTCGGCTGGCGGTGGCCTGCCTGCTGGCCATGGCAGCAGGCGGTACGGCCGTCGCCATCGCGGCGCAGGAAGGCCTCTGGACCGGCCTGCCCCTGGCCGTGCTCTCGCTCACCCTCTTGTGCGCCCCGGCGCGAACACTGGCCGGGCACCGGCTGCTGCGCGAGATGCGCCGCCTGCATCCCCTTCCCGGCGCCACCCCGGCCGAGCCGGGGGAGATCGGGCTCCTCGTCGCGCTTCACGGACGCCGGGCACTGCGCCTGCTGGTACCGGAGTTCGCCGCCCGCGCCGCTTTGCTCGGTGGCCGTGCCGCCAGAGAGACGGTCGCCCGGTCCGAGGGCGACTCGTTCGGCCACAGTGCCCTCTCCGGCACCGGCGAGGGAACCTGAGAGATCGCTGCTACGGCCGTCCCGAAGGGGAAGGGTATCTGCGGGAGGCGGTCCGTCCAGGTCTTCACCAGGGCATTACTGCTGGCCGCGAACCGACGGTTCGTTTCAGCACTACCGCTGGAACGTGCGGCCGACACCGAAGGTGTTCCTTCCTCGGACTCGACCCGACGCCGCGACCCCGACTCGGCCCACTCGGTCGACAACCATCCGCATCCGGGCCTCACTTGACCACGCGCAACTCGGGTGTGCGAGCCGGGCGGTCAGGAACTCGACGTCGCCGACGTGGCCCTACCAGCGGCCGCCGTCCCCGTGAACCGCCCTGCGGGGTGCGGCCTCAGGGCCGGGGCCAGGGCCGGCCGTCGAGGCGTTCGATGCCGGTGTTGAAGCGGCGCAGGTAGTCGGCGAAGCCGGCGATGTCGGCGTCCGACCAGTCGGACATCACCAGGTCGAGGGCGCGGACGTGGGCGCCGCGTTCCTCGTCCAGGCGGCGGCGGCCCTCGTCGGTGAGGCGGAACTTGCGGGCCATCCCGCCGTCGGGGTCGGGGATGCGCTCCAGCAGGCCGGCGCCCGTGAGCCCGGCGGTCTGCCGGTTGAGGGTGGAGACGTCGAGGCCGAAGGCATCGCTGAGCTGGCCGATGGACATCGGCCCCTGGGCCTCGACCCGGCTGAGCAGGATGTACGCGCTGCGCTCGAGTTGGCTGCCCTCGGGGCGGTTGCCGACCTGGCCGAGGTCGCGGTGACGGGCGAACACCAGGAATTCGAGGGCGACCTGGTGCGTGGGGCTGGTCATGTCGAAGTCCTTCCATCGCCCGCTCGACCTGCGGATTCCTCATTGATCGCGACCATCAGTATGCCAGAGGAGTGCAGCGCCCACATGATGTGCACGGCGCACAAGAGGGGTATGCTCCCAGCGATGTGCATGATGCACATCTCATGCATGGAGCACATTCGCCCGCCGAGCCCCAGGAGGCCCGCCATCGACGGCCCCGCCCCCACCCTCCGTACCGGTCCGATCGTCGCCACGCTCGCCTTCACCGGCACCGTCGCCGCGATCATGCAGACCCTGGTCACCCCGCTGATCAGCGAGCTGCCCCAACTGCTGCGCACCACCCCGTCCAACGCCTCCTGGGTGATCACCGCGACGCTGCTCTCCGCCGCCGTCTTCGTCCCGATCATCGGGCGCCTCGGCGACCTCCTGGGCAAGCGGACGATGCTGATCGCCTCCTGCGTCCCGCTGCTGCTCGGCTCCGTGCTGTGCGCGCTCTCCTCCTCCGTGCTGCCGATGATCGCCGGACGCGCCCTCCAGGGCATCGGCATGGGGTTGGTGCCGCTCGGCATCAGCCTGCTGCGCGACGTCCTGCCGCCCGAGCGGCTCGGCTCCGCGATCGCCCTGGTCAGCGCCTCGATGGGGATCGGTGGCGGCCTCGGCCTGCCGATCGCCGCCGCCGTCGCCGACTACGCCAGCTGGCGCGCCCTGTTCTGGGGCACGGCCGTCCTGACCGTCGTCATCATCGGCATGATCCGGACGGTCGTACCGGCACCAGCACCGGCACCCGCACCGACCCAGGCCCCAGCAGCGGCCACCCGACCGAGCGCCACCCGCTTCGACTTCATCGGTGCCGCCGGACTCAGCGTCGGCCTGGTCTGCCTGCTGCTGCCGGTCTCCAAGGGCGGCGACTGGGGCTGGGGCAGCACCCGCACCCTCGGCCTGTTCACCGCCGCCGCGGCCGTACTGCTGCTCTGGGCCCGCTGGGAACTGCGGGTCACCGCGCCGCTGGTCGACCTGCGGGTGACCGCCCGCCCGCGGGTGCTGCTCACCAACGCCGCGTCCGTCCTGGTCGGCTTCGGCATGTACGCCCAGGCGCTGATCGTGCCCCAGTTGCTGCAACTGCCGAAGGCCACCGGCTACGGCCTCGGGCAGTCGATGCTGGCGATGGGCCTGTGGATGGCACCGGGCGGTCTGATGATGATGCTCGTCTCCCCGCTGGGCGGACGCCTTTCCGCCGCGCGCGGTCCCAAGTTCACCCTGGTCGTCGGCGCGCTCGCGATCGCGGCCGGCTACGGGCTCGCCCTGCCGCTGATGGGCTCCACCTGGGGCGTGCTGACCGCCACCCTCGTCTCCAACGGCGGCGTGGGGCTGGCGTACGGCGCGATGCCCGCCCTGATCATGAGCGCGGTGCCGCTGTCCTCGACGGCCTCCGCCAACAGCTTCAACACCCTGATGCGTTCCCTGGGCACCTCGGTGTCGGCGGCGGTCGTCGGCGTGGTGCTGTCCCAGCTGACCACCACCCTGGGCGGCCGCACCCTGCCCTCGGAGGGCGGATTCCGGGTCGGCCTGGTGCTCGGCTGCGGTGTCGCCCTGCTCGCGGCCGCCGTCGCCGCCGCGATCCCCGCCCCGCCGATCGCCGCCACCGCGCCCGACCGGCCCGCCGCCGACCCGAGGGCCGGCGAGGCGCAGAACACCGCCACCGCCTGAGCCCGGCCCGCGCCCGAGCGGCCCGAGCGGCCCAAGCCCCCAGCCCCAGCCCCAGCCCCAGCCCCGACCCCCGGTGGCCCGGGCGGTCCCGCCCCACGACCGCCCGGGCCACCGGCACGGAATTGGCCCGCGACACCCTCTCCGTCCGCCACTAGCCTCGGCCTGACCACCGATCAACGGAGAACCCATGCACCGCGAACTCGCCGCCGACCTCGACCAGTTGCCCGCCCTGTTGGAAGAGGCCCGGCAGCGGGCCGTCGACTTCCTCGGCGGGCTCGACGACCGGCCGGTCATCCCGGAGGAGGCCGGCCGACCGACACCGTCGGAGCCGCTGCGCGAGGACGCCGACGGACTGCGGGCTGCCCTGGCCGAGTTCGGCGAGCGCTGGGAGCCACGGCTGTCGGCCGGCGCCGGGCCGCGCTACTTCGGCTTCGTGACGGGCGGGGCGACCCCGGCCGCGCTGGTGGGCGACTGGCTGACCGCCACCGCCGACCAGAACTCCAACTCCTCGCTCGACCCCGCCGGTCAACACCTGGAGCGGGAGACCGTCGGCTGGCTGCGCGAGCTGTTCGGGCTCTCCCCCGCGCACAGCGGCACCTTCGTCAGCGGCGCCACCCAGTCCAACACGGTCGGACTGGCGATCGCCCGCGAGTGGCTGGGCGAACGCCTCGGGGTCGACGTGGCCGAGGACGGGGTCGCCGCGCTGGGCCGGGTCCGGGTGCTGTCGGGCAGTGCGCACTCCAGCGTGGCCAAGGCGCTGTCCGTCCTGGGCCTCGGCCGCACCGCGCTGACCGCCGTCCCCGCCCTGCCCGGCCGGGAGGCCGTGGACGTGGCCGCCCTGGAGCGGGCCCTCGCCGGGGCCGACGGCCCGTGCGTCGTGGTCGCCAACGCGGGCACCGTGAACACCGTCGACTTCGACGACCTGCGGGCGATCGCCGCCCTCCGCGAGCGGTACCCGTTCTGGCTGCACGTGGACGCCGCCTTCGGCGCCTTCGCCGCGCTCTCCCCCCACCACACCGAGCTGGTCGCCGGGCTCGACCTCGCCGACTCGGTCTGCGTGGACCTGCACAAGTGGCTCAACGTGCCCTACGACAGCGCCGTGCAGTTCACCCGCCGCCGCGACCTCCAGGCCCGGGTCTTCCAGAACGCCGCCGCCTACCTCGGCCCGGTCGGCGACCACCCCGACCTGGTGCACCTGACCCCGGAGAACTCTCACCGCCTGCGCGCCCTGGCCGCCTGGTTCACGCTGCGCGCCTACGGCCGGGCCGGCCACCGCGAGATCGTGGAGCGCAATGTCGCCGGGGCCCGCGCGCTCGGCGCGGCGGTCGAGGCGATCGACGGCCTGCGGCTGCTCGCGCCGGTCCGCCTCAACGTAGTGTGCTTCACCCTCACCGAGGACCCCACCCCGGAGCGCCTCGCCGCCCTCGCCTCCGAGCTCTCCGCGGAAGCCTTCCTCACCCCGACCCGCTACGCCGGCCTGCCCGCCCTGCGCGCGGCGTTCAGCAACTGGCGCACCACGGAGGCGGATGTGCGGCGGACGGCCGCCGCGCTCTCCGCCGCGACCGCCGTGATCACCTCGGCCCACGCCGGCCGGACCCCGCCCGGCGCCTGAGCCCTGGAACCCCGGTCACCGCCCGTAGGGTGGCCGGGGTTCCAGGCGTTCGGACGTTCCGGCGTTCGGGCATTCCGGCGTGCGGACGTTCCGGCGTTCGGGCGTTCAGAAGCTCACGGGTGCGCCCCGTCCCCGTACCCGCCCCGCGACAGGTCCGTCAGACCGGCCATCAGTTCGGCATGGGCGAGGTTCAGGAAGCGCAGCGCCCGCCACCGGGGTCTGTGGTCGGGGTGGTCGCGGAAGCCGTCGGCCGTTCCGCACAGCCGCTCCCACCACACCATCACGTCCTGCCGGAGCCGTTGAGTCTCCCCGGGCACTTCGATCCGGTCCTCGACCACCACCTCGCGCCAGGCGACGAGGAGGTCGCCGAGGTGGACGCAGTCGCGGCGGGTGACATCGGCGAGGCGCTCGGCCGCGAAACGGCCGGCGCTGCCCTCGGGCTGGGCCTCGACCACCTCGCCGAGACGGGCCGACAGGAAGGCCTGCAAGGGGAGGACGTCCTCGTGGTGCAGGTCGTCGGAGAACTCCAGCACTTCCCTGGGCCGGTAGTCGGCAGCCATCGCGTGTGCTCCCTCGGTTCGGACCAGCACTCGGTGACGGATCGTCACGCCCTGTCGGCTCCCGACCCTAGCCGCGGCACGGCGGCGGCCACCGGCGATTCCGCAGATCCTCATCTTTCGGGGCCAACCAGGCGCCAGCGGCGCAACACACCTGCCGGGTCCCGCCCTTCACACCGGCGTGAAGCCCGATGATGCTCCCATGACCACCACCACGCGCCCTCCGTACGACCCGTACGCCCTCCTCGCGCAGAGCCGCCTCGGCATCCTCGCCACCATCAAGGCCGACGGCCGGCCCCAGCTCTCGCCGGTGCTGCCGTACTACGACCGCGAGGCGAACGTCCTCCTGATCTCCACCCGGGAGGGACTCGCGAAGACCGCGAACCTTCGCCGGGACCCGCGGGTCAGCCTGGAGGTGACCGCACCGGACGACCGCTCCTGGACCACCGCCGAAGGCACCGCCACCCTCACCGGACCGGGCCTCGACCCCGACGGTCCCGAGGTCGAGGCCCTGGTCGACTACTACCGCCGGGCCGCCGGCGAGCACCCCGACTGGGCGGACTACCGCAGGGTCATGGTCGCCGACCGCCGGGTACTGCTCACCATCCCGGTCGACCACGTGTACGGCGCCCGGATCTGACCGGATGACCGGGTGACCGGGTGACCGGGTGACCGGGTGACCGGCGACCGAACGGCCCGGCCATCGTCACAGGGGAACGGTGGCCGGGCCGTTGACCGCCCTCGGACGAGCGCCCCCGAACGACCACCCGCCTCCCGGGGCCGACAACCCCCAGGCGCCCCCAGGCGACCACCCGCCGACGACGGTCAGTTCCGGGTCGCCGTGACGACCGTGGCGTCCAGTTCCTCCTCGCGGCTCACCTCCGCCGCCAACCCCGCCGCCCGGGCCACCTCCAGCGCACCGGCCGCCTGCCGCTCGCTGGTCTCGAACAGCAGCGCCCCGCCCGCCGCCAGCCACCCGGGCGCGACCGCGGCCACCCGGCGCAGCACGTCCAGCCCGTCCGCCCCGCCGTCCAGCGCGGGCCGGGCCTCGTGCAGTCGCGCCTCGGGCGGCAACAGCTCGACGTCCGCGGTCGGTACGTACGGGACGTTGGCGATCAGTACCTCCACCCGTCCGCGCAGTGCCTCGGGCAGGGGTGCGAAGAGGTCGCCCTCGTAGACCCGCGCGCCCGTCCCGGCCAGATTGCGCCGGGCGCAGCGGACGGCGGCGGGGTCGAGGTCCGCGGCGTACAGCTCGACCGGGTGGTCGACCTGGTCCGCCACGGCGGCGCCGAGGGCACCGCTGCCGCAGCACAGGTCGACCACCACGGCGCCGGGGCCGGCGAGTCGGGCGGCCTCGGCGGCCAGGAACTCGCTGCGTCGGCGCGGGACGAACACGCCGGGGTCGACGGCGATCCGCAGACCCGCGAACTCGGCCCAGCCGACGACGTGTTCGAGCGGTCGGCCCTGGGCGCGGGCCCGGACCATGGCGGCCAGTTCGGCGGGCGAGGCGGCGGCGGTGAGCAGGATCCGGGCCTCGTCCTCGGCGAACACGCAGCCGGCGGCGCGCAGTCGGGAGACGACGGAGGAACGGAGAGCGGCGGAGGAGAAGACCGACAAAGGGACCCCTAGGGCAGGACGGGAGGAGAACGGAGGACTCCGTCAGGGCTCCTGCCAGGGCCGACACCGCGTCGGCGCGCCCGCGCTACGCGCGCGATGCGCCCGCACGGCCGCGCTCCGGGAGCACCCGCTCGGACATACCGGTAATGGGTCTCACCTCCCTGGCTCTCGGTCGTGTTCGTCGTGTACAGCGTCGGCCACCCTACCGCACCGACCGGGCCCACCGACCGGCCGCTGAGCCGTGCGGTCGGCCTCGCGATCAGCCGAGGAAGTCGGCGACCAGGACGGCGAAGTCCTCCGGGGTGGTGACCGGCACCCCGAGCTCCTCCGCCTTGGCCCGCTTGGAGCCCGCCTTCTCGCCCGCGACCAGCAGGGTGGTGCGCTTGGACACCGAGGAGGAGACCTTGCCGCCCGCACGCTCGATCAGTTCGTTCATCGCGTTGCGGGAGAGCTCCGCCAGGACGCCGGTCATGCTCCCGGTGACCACCACGCTCTGCCCGGCCAGCGGACCGGCCACCGCACCTTCCGTCTCCGCGCCTTCGCCCGCCGCACCGGCAGCGGGAGCAGCCGCCGCGACCAGCGGCTCGGTGACCGCCGTCCCCACGCCCTGCTCCGCCAGTCGGTCCAACAGCGGCGCCACGTCGGCGAGTTCGGCGACGATCACGGTCGCCTTCTCGGCCCCGATGCCGTCCACGCCTGCCAGCGCCTCCGCGTCGGCGGCCCGGATCGCGGCCATGCTGCCGAAGTGCGCGGCGATCCGGCGCGACATCGTCCGGCCGGTGCCGCGGATGCCGAGGGCGCAGAACACCCGGTTCAGCGGGCGGGTGCGGGCGGTCTCGATCGCGGCGAGCAGGTTGTCCGCGCTGGTGTCGCCCATCCGCTCCAGCGTGAGCAGTTGTTCCTTGGTCAGGGTGAAGAGGTCGGCGAGGTCGGCGACCAGCCCGGATTCGACCAACTGGACGGCCCGGGTGCCGCCGAGGCCCTCGATGTCGAGCTGGTCGCGCCCGGCCGCGTAGATCACCGAGGCGACGGCCTGGCAGCCGCGGCCGCGCACGCAGCGCCAGCGCTGCTCCGAGCGGTCGATGGCATCGCCGCAGCGCGGACAGACCTCGGGGAAGGCGATCGGCTGCTCGGCGCCGGTGCGCTCGTCCACCAGCGGCGCCTCGACGCGCGGGATGACGTCGCCGGCGCGGTAGACGAACACCTGGTCGCCGAGCATCAGTCCGCGGCGCTCGATGTCGGCGGGGTTGTGCAGGGTCGCGTAGGTGACGGTGACGCCGTCGATCACCACCGGCTCCAGCACCGCGCGGGGCGCGATGATCCCGGTGCGGCCGACGTTCCACTCCACGGCGAGCAGCCGGGTGACCTTGTGCTGGGCCTGGAGCTTGCGGGCGACCGCCCAGCGCGGCGCGCGGGAACCGGAGCCGGCCTCCTCCTGGTCGGCGACCGCGTCCGCCTTGACCACGACGCCGTCGATGCCGAAGGGCAGTGCGGCGCGCAGCGCGGCGATCTCCTCGATCCGCTGCTCGGCCTCGGCGAGCGTGGCGCAGCGGCGGGGCGCGGCCGCGGTGGTGGCCGCGGTGTTGGCGCCGAGTCCGGCGATACGGGCGAGCAGCGCGGCGTGGTCCAGGCCGGGCAGGCCGTGGGCGTCGTAGCCGAAGAAGGTGAGCTCGACCCGGTACGGGCGGTCCTTGGCCCGCAGGGTGCCGGCGGCGCCGCTGCGCGGGTGGGCGAAGGGGGTGGCGCCGTGGGCGGTACGCACGGCGTTGGCCGCTTCGAACTGTGCGTGGGTGAGCAGCACCTCGCCGCGCAGTTCCACGTCGAGCGGCTCGCTGAGCCGGGCGGGCAGGCCGAGCACGGCGTCGGCGGCGTGGGTGATGTCCTCCCCGGCCAGGCCGTCGCCCCGGGTGAGCACCTGGTGCAGCCGGCCGGCCCGGTAGCGGGCGGCGACCGCGAGGCCGTCCAGCTTGGGCTCGACGCACCAGGCGGCGACCGGTCTGCCGAGCCGGCGCTCCAGCCCGGCGGCCCAGGACTCCAGTTCCTCGGCGGAGAAGACGTTGTCGAGCGAGAGCATCGGCGTGCTGTGCGGGACGTCGCCGACGACCGCGCCGCCGGCCACCTTGCCGGTGGGCGACTCGGGCAGCACCTGCTCGGGGTGCGCGCGCTCGTAGGCCTCGATCCCCCGGACCAGGGCGTCGTACTCGTCGTCCCCGAGCGGGGTGGAGCCGTCGCCGTAGTACGCCCCGGCGGCCCGGACGGCGGTGGCGACGGCGTCGGCGTAGGCCTGCGGGGAGGCGAGGGTGGCGGGGGTGGCCGTGGTGGCTGCGTCCTTCATACCGCCATCATGGCGAGGCGCACTGACATTCGACCCGGTCCGGCGCGGGCGGGCCCGGGAACGGGTACCCGATCGGCCGAGTGAACCGGTTGCTCCGGGCGAACCGGATGCTCCGAGCCGTCCGGGTGGGCCGACGGCGGGCCGGCTACGGCGCCGCCGGCGCGGGTTCGCGCTCCGCCCCCTCCGAGCCGGCCAGCAGGACGGACCGCTGGAGCCGCCGTAACCCGGCGGACGGTTCCATGCCCAACTCCCGCACCAAGGTGGCGCGCAGGCGCTGGTAGGCCGCCAGGGCCTCGCCCCGGCGGCCGGAGCGGTGCAGGGCGATCATGTACTGGCCGTGCAGGCTCTCGTGGGTGCGGTAGCGGTCGACCAGTACGGTCAGCTCCGCCAGCAGGGCCCGGTGCCGTCCCAGCCGCAGGTCGGCCTCGATCCGCTGGTCCAGCGCGCAGAGCCGGGCCTCTTCCAACCGCTGCGCCTCAACGGCGAGTTGGCCGCCCGCCGGGACGTCCGCGAAGGCCGGTCCGCGCCACAGCGCCAGCGCCTCGCCGAGCGTCCGGGCGGCCTGCGGATGGTCGCCCTCGCCCATCGCCCGGTGGCCCGCCCCGGCCAGCCGCTCGAACTCCCGCACGTCCAGCGTCCCGTTGCCGCTGTTCAGCAGGTAGCCGCCGGGCGAGGTCACCAGGACGTCCTTGGCGCAGGAGACCCCGGCGGGCGCAGCGGCCCGGGCGAGCGCCCGGTCGATCAGGTCACGCAGGTGCAGGACGTAGGTCTGCACGATGGTGCGCGCCGTGCGCGGCGGGCGGCCGGACCACAGCTCCTCGGCCAGCACCCCGGCCGGGACCACCTGGTCCGCTCGCACCGCCAGCAAGCCCAGCACCTGGCGGGGCTTGGGCGCCGTCGGCACCACCGACTCCCCGCACACCCGGACGTCCAGCGCCCCGAGCACCCTGATCTCCACGATGACCACCCCCATCACGCGGAACGCCACGGCCCCTCCGCCGCAGCGCCTCCGCCACAGCCGACCCCGAGTCGACACCCCTGGGTCAACCGTCCGTCCTCAGTGAAAAACAGCACGTGCGGTTTGTCAATACAAAACCGTACGCGCTGTTTTTTACGGAATCGAGCGCCGACCTTCACCGGGCGACCCACCACCGGGGCCCCGCGTCCGCACGTGATCACCCTCCGCGCCCACCCCCGGACAAACCGAAGGCGGCGCCGGCCCCCTGGGCCTCGCGCCGCCACCTGTACCCAACTCATCTGGCCTCGGGGCCCGTTGCCGCCCGTACCGCGCGGCCCGCCGGTCAGCCCACCCCGACCCCGTCCGCGACACCCGCCGTCTCCGACCCCGCCGACGATCCGTCAGCAGCACCCTCCGCCGCCCGGGCCGCCGCAACCTCGGCGACCACCTGCCCCCCGCGGTCCGGCCCCATCTGCAACGAGCCGAGCACCCCGGGCACCGCGACGCTCGGCATCAGGTGCTGGAACAGCCCGGACACCCGCAGTTCCAGGTCGGCCCGGCCGGAGAGCTTCTGCGACTGGATCTGAACACCCGTCCAGGCAGCGGTGATCAGCCAGGCGGTGTCGGCCGGGACGATGTGCGGCAGCAGTTCGCCCCGGTCGCCGGCGGCGACCAACAGCGCCTCCATCCGGCCGATCCAGCCGGGGATCGCACCGCCGCCGAAGTCGTCGGACACGTCCTGGCCGAGCGAGAGCCGGGCACCGGCGCTGAGCAGCGGATCGCGCGGCATCAGGTGCGCCACCACCATCCCGGTGTCCACGAACTCCTGGAGTTTGCAGCTCCGTTCCGGCACTCCGTCCTGGACGAACTGCTCCTCGACGACTCCCTGCGCGAGGTCCCGCTTCGAGGCGAAGTGGAAGTACACCGCACCGCGCGTCACACCCGCCCGGGAGACCACCTCCCCGATGGTCGCGCCCTCGTAGCCGAACTCGTCGAAGACCGACGCCGCGGCCTCCAGGATCAGCCGGCGCGTCCGGAGCGCCCGTTCCTGCCGTACCACCGCAACCACCCCGCCCTGAGCTCCGGGAAAACCAAACCAAACACCCCGTATCTTAGCTACGGGCGCCCAACGGGCGACAAGACGATGCCCACGAGGCAGCCGAATCGCCCTCTCTTCCCCCACCTGCCCGCACAGTTGCCGTCAACGGTCCGCCAGTTCCCGACTCGGCGATCAGGGGTCGCACCTCCCGATGGATCGGCCGAACAGTGCGACCGCCGCCTCGTAGTACTGCCAAGAAACCGAATGAACGGTTTCTTCCTCCGGACACCAGCTGCCAAAGCTCCGCTTCCGCGACTTCCACAACCAATCGGTTGAACAAGCAGGCGGGCAGGGGTAGCGTGGTTGTCAACCAATCGGTTGAGGAAGAACAGAGGTGCCACCGTGGCCGTCGACCAGCTCTCCCGGGCGTTCGTCGCCCTGGCCGATCCGACCCGGCGCGACATCGTCGCCCGGCTCTCGGTCCGGGACGCGACCGTCGGCGAGTTGGCGGAGTCCTATGCGATGTCCATGCAGGCCGTCTCCAAGCACCTCAAGGTGCTGGAGGAGGCCGGGCTGGTCAGCCGCAGCCGGGACGCCCAGCGGCGGCCGTGCCACCTGGAGCCGCAGGTGTTGGACTTGATGACGAGCTGGATCGAGCGCTACCGCCGCCGGGCCGAGGAACGCTTCCTCCGCCTGGACGCCGTCCTCGCGGCCATGGGCGACAGCGACGCCACCGACGAGAACGCCGCCACCGCCCCGACCCAGGATGCGACCCCGGACACCGGCACCCACTCCCGCACCGACCGCCTCACCGCACCCACCGCACCCACCACACCCACCGAAGGAGACCCGTCATGACCTCCACCACCGGCCGCGAGACCCGCATCGAGGCGGACCCGGCCCTGCCCACCATCCGGATCGTCCGCGAGTTCGACGCCCCCCAGGAGCGGGTCTTCCGGGCCTGGATCGAGCCCGGGCTGGTCGCGCAGTGGCTCGGCCCCGAGGACCTCGACCTGAAGATCGACGAGTGGGAGGCCCGCACCGGCGGCCACTACCGCTACTCCGTGCACCGCGAGGGCCAGGAGGTCGCCGCCTTCTACGGCTCCTTCCACGAAATCCGGCCGGCCACCCGACTCGTTCAGACCTTCACCTTCGAGGGCGTGCCGGACGGCGTCTCGCTGGACACCGCCGTCTTCGAGCCCGTCGGCGAGGGCCTCACCCGGGTCACCGTCCTGTCGGTGGTCGACAACCTGGTGGCCCGGGACGCGATCCTGGCCAGCGGAATGGAGCGCGGCGTGACCGAGGGCTACCGGAAGCTGGACGCCCTGCTCGCCGCCGCCTCCTCCTGAGCACCCGGGTCCGTCAGGGCAGCACGGCCACCGCCTCCACCTCCACCAGCTGGTCCGTGTAGCCGAGCACCGAGACGCCGAGCAGCGTGCTGGGGGCGTCGTGCTCCCCCAGGTACTCCCGGTACACGTTCCATACCTTCACCAAGTCCGCCTGGTTGCCGGAGGCCACGTACACGGTGGTCCGCGCGATGTCCGTGAGCCCAGCGCCCGCGTCCTCCAGCACGGTTATCAGATTGCGCATCACCTGGTGGGCCTGGCCCTCGTAGTCGCCGACCGCGACCGTACGGCCCTCCTCGTCCAACGGGCAGGCCCCGGCGAGCCAGAGCGAGCGGACCGGGGCGTCGACCACCGCCGCGTAGGCGTAGTCGACGGCCTGGGTCAGGCGGGTGTTGCGGACCAGCTTGACCGCGCTGTTCATGGGGCCTCCGAGGGGATCGCGACCGAACGTTCGCGCTCATCGTTGGCCTCGGACGAACGGGCGTCAAACCGATTTCGGGCGAAACCCCTTCCGTACCAAGGCCCGTGTGCCCACGATTCACCGTTGTGGGTGATGGCGGACGACACCCCCAGACGTCGATCCTGGTGCCGACCCACGCCGGCACCCCGATCGACCACCGTCGGCCGCGACCGGCCACCCCCAGCCAGGAGGAGTCGACCGATGGAGCCCCAACCCCCCGAGCACGACCGGGTGTCCGGCGTCCGACGCCGCCGGGTGCTCGGCCTCGCCCTCGGCGCCGGCCTCACCCCGGCCCTCGCCGCAGCGTCCCAACCCGCCCACGCCGCACCGCCGTCCGACGCCCGCACCGACCCGGCACCCACCGACCCCGTCGGCACCGAACCCGCCGCCGCCCTCGGCCGGCGGGTCGTCACGGTGGCCGAGACCCAACTCGGCCTCCCGTACGCCTGGGGCGGCGGCGACCGGCTGGGCCCGGGCCTCGGCTTCTGCGACGGCGAGAACGGCTACCTGAACGGCGTGTGCATGGGCGAGAGCACGGTCGGCTTCGACTGCAGCGGGCTGTCCCTGTACTGCTGGTACCGCGCCAGCCACGGCACCATCGAGCTCGCGCACTACACCGTGGCCCAGTTCAACCGCAGCGCCCCGGTCGACCGTGACGCCCTGGGCCCCGGCGACCTGCTGTTCTTCTCCCGCCCCGACGCCCCGCTGCACCACGTCGGCATCTACACGGGCGACGGCGCGATGATCCACGCCGAGCGGACCGGCACCCTGATCGCCCGGGTCGAGCACGTGCTCGACATCCCGCGCTGGGCGAACGAGTTCGCCGGCGCCCGCCGCCCCGGAGCGGTGCCCACGTAGCCCGTCCGGTGGATCACGCGGGGGCGTGTCACTCCGGCATCCCCTGCTCCACCCGCAGCAGCAGGTCGTGCAGCACCCGGCGCTCCGCCGGGTCGAGCGGGGCCAGCACCTCGTCCTGCACCGCCCGGGCCCGCGCCTCCAGCTCGGCGAGCAGCGCCCGCCCGTCGGCGGTGACCGACACCGAGACCCGCCGGCGGTCCGCCTGGTCCCGGCTGCGCTCGACGTACCCGGCCGCGCCGAGCTGGTCGGCGACCTTGGCGAGGTCGCTCGGGTCGATGCCCAGCCGCCGGACCAGGTCCCGCTGCGCCTGCGGACCGAAGTCGACGAGGGCCGCCAGCACGGCCATGTCCCAGAGCCGCAGGCCGCGTTCGGCCAGTTGCCCGGCGAGTCGCGCCCGCGCGGTGCGACCGGTCCGGGCGAGCAGGAAGGTGCTGAGGCCCAGCAGTGTCGGCGGCAGCGCGTCGGGCGGGGCGGGGTTCTCGGAGGCCATGGCGACATTCTAGGGTCGATCCCTATAGTGGGTGTTGACCCACTGATTCAGATCCCCGCTGGAGCCCGACCGTGGACGCCCTCTACCCCCGCCTGCTCGTCACCCGCTTCGCCGAGACCTTCGGCTTCTACCGCGCCGTCCTCCCCGCTCTCACCGGCGCCACCCTGGTCAAGGGCACGCCCGAGGGCCCGTACGCCAACTGGGACGTCGACGGGCAGGCCGTCCTGGTGCTGTTCGACCGCGCCGCGATGTCCGCCACGCTGGGCACCACCGGGCTGCCGGCCCGCCCGGCCACCCCCACCCAGGACACCGCGATGCTGGTCCTCCGGGTCGGCGACGTGGACGAAGCCCTCGCCCTCTGCCTCCGGCACGGCGGCGTCCTCGCCGTCCCGGCCACCGACCGCCCCGAGTGGGGTCCCGGCCTGCGCAGCGCCCACCTGCGCGACCCCGACGGCCACCTGATCGAGCTGCAGTCCTACTGACCGTGACCGCCGGGGCGCGCTCCCGGCGGTCGACGACGCCCGGGGCGTTCAGCGGTGGAAGACCTGCAGTTCGCGGACCGCGTCGTTGAAGTTGGCGCCCAGCTGGGCCGCCGGGAGGTCCGTGGTCTTCTCCACGCCGAGGGTCGACCAGAGGTGGACGGCGTTGCAGTTGTTGTAGCCCTTCATCGAGGAGACGCTCAACGCCACGGTGATGTAGTTGACCAGGTGGTAGCCGGTGCCGTCGCAACCGCCGGCGTCACCGTAGAAGGAGTAGATGACGCCGCCCTGGTAGTCGATGTCCTTGAACTCCTCCAGCAGCAGCGTCCGGTCGGCCGGCTGGTCGGCACCGCGGGTGAGGGTCCGGCCGTCGGCCAGGGCGAGCGCGTCGGCGCGGGAGTCCGGCGAGCAGGCCCGGCCGAGCACCGGCGACGCGCCGTCGGCGCCGGGCAGGTGGCCGAGGACGGCCGCGCAGTACTGGACCTCGGGGACGGGCAGCGGGCGGAGCCCGGCCGAGCTCGCCGGGGCGGCGGCCACCGCCCCGGCGAGGGTCAGGCAGGCGGCGAGGGCGGGAGCGACGAAGCTGCGCGGTCTGCGCACGGTTACCTCCGGAAGGGTGGGGACAGCGGCGGCGGGGGACTCGGCCGCCCCGCCCATTCGACGGGCGGCCCTCGCCGCCGGCCCCGCCGACACACCGCGCAGCGCACTAGTCGTACGTATGCTCCCGGTTCACTCGGCCGGGGCGTCCCGCCACAGCTCGGCGCTACAGTCCGCGACCAGCGCGCCGATCCGCGCCCAGGCCTCCTCCGCCGCCATCGGCTCCAGCCGGCGGCCGTCCCGCAGCCGCAGCGCGACCCGGCCGTCCGCGGCCTCCCTGGCGCCGATCACCGCCTGGTAGGGCACCAGCCGGGCCTCCCGGATCCGGGCGCCCAGGCTGCCGTGCTCCGGTCCGGCGACCTCGGCCCGCAGCCCGAGGTCCAGGCAGCGCTGCCGCAGCCGCTCGGCCTGCGGCAGCTCGGCGTCGGAGATCGGCAGCAGCACCACCTGGGCCGGTGCCAGCCAGGCCGGGAACGCACCGCCGTACAGCTCGATCAGGTGGGCGACCACCCGTTCGACGCTGCCGATCACGCTGCGGTGCACCATCACCGGGCGGTGCTTGGCGCCGTCCGCGCCGATGTAGTGCAGGTTGAAGCGCTCGGGCTGGTGGAAGTCGATCTGGACGGTGGAGAGGGTGAACTCGCGCCCGGCGCCGTCGGCGATCTGCACGTCGATCTTGGGCCCGTAGAACGCGGCCTCGCCCTCCGCCGCCTCGAACGGCACCCCGGAGCGCTCCAGTACGTCGGTCAGCAGCGCGGTGGCCCGCCGCCACAGCTGCGGGTCGGCCACGTACTTGCCGCCCTCGCCGGGCAGCGACAGCCGGTAACGGACCGGCACGATGCCGAGCGACCGGTGCGCCTCACGGATCAGCTCCAGGGCGGCGACGGCCTCGTCGGCGGCCTGCTCCGGGGTGCAGAAGACGTGCGCGTCGTTCAGCTGGATCGCCCGGACCCTGGTCAGCCCGCCGAGCACGCCGGACAGCTCGGAGCGGTACATGCCGCCCAACTCGGCCATCCGCAAAGGGAGTTCCCGGTAGCTGTGCGGACGGGAGCGGAAGATCAGCGCGTGGTGCGGGCACAGGCTCGGGCGCAGCACCATCTCCTCCGAGCCGAGTTGCATGGGTGGGAACATGTCCTCGCGGTAGTGGTCCCAGTGGCCGGAGATCTCGTACAGCTCGCGCTTGCCGAGCACCGGCGAGTAGACGTGGCGGTAGCCCGCCCGGCGCTCGCGGCCGCGGATGAACTCCTCCAGGGTGTGCCGGATCGCCGCGCCGTCGGGCAGCCAGTACGGCAGGCCGGAGCCCATCAGCGGGTCGGTGTCGAAGAGGTCGAGTTCGCGGCCGAGCTTGCGGTGGTCGTGCACGGGTCGGTCGTGCGCGGGGGCGGGGGCGGGGCGGTCGTTCACGAGGCGGTCGTTCATGGGGGTGGTCTCCACTCGGGATCCGCGGGCGAGTGGGGACGGGAACGACGAAGCCCCGGGGCACTCGCCCCGGGGCTTCGGACTAGGTCAGCAGTCAGCGCGCCGGGACTCTTTCCGGCGTCGTCGTGGCGAGTGCAGCGCGCTTCATGCCTTCCACGGTAGCAGCACCCGGACCTTGGCGTTGATCTTTATGGGAGAGCTCACATCAGCAGGGCGCAGCCGCGCTCGGCGAGCGCCTCCCGCACGCGGTCCGACACCTGGACGTCGTTCCACCGCAGGTCGAGCTTCTCCAGCGCGGGCAGTGCGGCCGGGTCGGCCAGCCAGTCCGGCAGTCCGGTGATCCCGTTGCTGCGCAGGTCGATCCGGCGCAGCCGCGGCAGCCCGGCCAGGACGGCGGGCAGCTCGGCGAGGGCGTTCTCCCGCAGTTCCAGCTCGCGCAGTTCGGAGAGCAGCCCGAAGGAGGCCGGGAGGGCGGTCAACTCGTTCCCGCGCAGCCAGAGTTCACGCAACTCGCCGAGGGCGCCGATGGACTCGGGCAGGACGCCGAGCCGGTTGTGCTGGGCCCGCAGTTCGACCAGTTCGGTCATCTTGCCGATGGCGAACGGAAGTTCGGTGAGCCGGTTCTCGCCGACGTTGAGGTAGCGGAGTTCGGTGAGCTTCCCGATGTCGTCCGGCAGGACGGTCAGCTGGTTGTCGTGCAGGTAGAGGAAGTCCCGCAACCAGGTGAGCCGGGTCAGCTCGGCGGGCACCTCGGTGAACAGGTTGTGGCCGAGGTCGAGGGTGCGCAGCCGCATCAACCGGCTGATGCCGGGCGGGATTTCGGAGAGCGCGCCTTCGGCGAGGATGAGCACGGTCAGGTCGTTGCGGTCCCACACCGAGCTGAGCACCTCGGCGGCCACCGGGCCGAGCGGCTGCCGCCAGAGGTTGAGCGTCATGTCTGTCACGTCCACCATTGTCCGCCTCGCCAGAGCGGGGCCGGACAGGCCTACCGGGGAGCCGTGGGGTGGAACAGCCCGTCGACGACGCGGTGCAGCAGGTCCTCCGGGAACTCGGCGAGGTCGCCGCGGGCCTCCTCGGTGAGGCGCATGGCGGTGGCGCCCTCGTGCAGGATGACGAGCAACCGGGCGAGGTCGCGCGGGCTGATCTCCGGGGCGTGGTCGGTGGCCTCCCCGATCAGCTCGACCAGTCCGTCGATCAGCCGGGCCTCGTGCTCGGCGAGGCTGCGGGCGACCTCCGGGTGCCGGGCGGCGTGCAGGGTGAACTCCATCGAGAGCAGGAACCAGCCCTCGTCCACCCGCCGCCGGTCGGCCAGTTCGCGCAGCAGCCGGGACGGCACATCCTGGGCGGCGGCGCTACCGGAAGCGGCGGCGGCAGTGGCGCTGTCAAAAGCGGCAGTGGCAGCGGCGGCGGTGAAGGCGCTGCGCAGGTCGGCGAGCAGCCGGTCGATCTGCTGGTCGTAGAGGGCGAGGAACAGCTGTTCCTTGTCCTGGTAGTTGGAGTAGAAGGCGCCCCGGGTCAGCCCGGCGCGGGCGACGATGTCACGGATCGAGGTGGCGTGGAAGCCGTGCTCGGTGAACAGGGCGAGGGCGCTGTCGTTCAGGGCGGCGACGGTCAGCGGGCGCCGCTTCGTGGGTGACTTGGGCACGAACTGCGGTCCTCGGGTCTCGTTCTTCGCTCGGCGGTGCCGACGGCGGCCCCGGACCCAGTCTACGGGTGGACCGGGGCCGCCCGCCCCGCCGGAGAGCCCTCAGGCGGCCGCGGCGCCCTCCCGGTCCCTGTCCCCGGCCCCGTCCCCGTCCCCAGCCCCGCCCGTGTCCCCGGCCTCGTACTCGTAGAAGCCGCGCCCGGCCTTGACGCCGAGTCGGCCGGACCCGACGTACTCCGCCAGCAGGGTGCGCGGTCCGTCCGGCAGGCCCGGGCGTTCGGCCGCGTAGTGCTGCTCGATGTCCAGCACCACGTCCAGGCCCACCTGGTCCATCGCGCGGAACGGGCCGCCGCGCAGGCCGGTGTTGACGGACCACATGGCGTCCACCTCCTCGGCGGTGGCCACGCCCTCGGCGACCACGGCGAGCGACTCGCGCTTGATGGCCGCCCAGATGCGGTTGAAGATGAAGCCGGTGCTCTCCCGGCGCGCCTCGAACGGGAACACGCCGTGCCGCGGCAGTTCCGCCAACAGCAGGTCGATGACCGCCCGGCTGGTGCGGCCGCTGGACATCACGTCCACCGCGTTCTGGGTCGGCGGCATGTAGAAGTGGATGTTGACCAGCCGCTCGGGCTCGCGCACCCGGTCGACGAAGTGGCTGGTCGGGTAGGACGAGGAGTTGCTGCCCAGGATCGCGTCCGGGTCGGCGTGCCGGTCCAGGTCGGCGAAGACCCGCTGCTTGAGCTCGGGGCGCTCCGGAACCGCCTCGATCACCAGCCAGGCGCCGCGCAGCGCCTCGGCGAGGTCCCCGGTGACGGCGACGGTGCCCGGCCCTCCCGCACCGACGCCGGCGGCGACGGCGGGCAGCTGCTCGGCCACGTAGGCGCCGGCGGCCGCGAGCTGCTCGGCCGAGGGGTCGTAGATCCGCACCTCGCCGCCGTCGGTGGCGAACATCAGGGCGATGCGGCGCCCGAGGGTGCCGGCTCCGACGACGGCGACGGGGCGACCGGTGGGGTCGGGAGTGGTGAACGACATCAAGATCACTTCCTTGGCTGTACTGCGCTCCGAGGGGCCCGGGCCTGCGCCGTGTGGTTCGCGCTTGCCTCACCGCCACCATCGGATGCATGGTGTATCCGATACACATGGTATCCGTTTGAGCGGGCAGCACAACCCCGCCCCGCACAACCCGCACCCCCGAGGAGCCCCCGATGCGTTCCGACCAGGTCGTCCGCCACGCCACCACCCCGCTCACCGCCCCCGTCTACCCGCTGCGCACCACCCGCTTCACCGACCGCGAGTACCTGAACGTCGTCTACCGGACCGACCCGGAGGCCCTGCGCGCGGTCGTCCCCGAACCGCTGGAGATCGACGAGCCGCTGGTGCGCTTCGAGATCATGAAGATGGGCGAGGTCGACGGCTACGGCCCGTACGTCGAGGCCGGGCAGGTCGTCCCCGTACGCCACGGCGACGAGCACGGTGAGTACCTGCACGCGATGTACCTGGACAACTTCGCCGCCACCGCGGCCGGCCGGGAACTGAGCGCCTACCCCAAGGTGATGGGCTCGCCACGCCTGTTCACCGAGGCCGGGGCGCTGGTCGGCACCCTGGACTACGCCAGCCAGCGGGTCGCCACCGCGACCATGGCCTACAAGTGGCGGCCGCTGGATCGGGAGGAGGCCCGCGCCCAGATCGGCGTGCCGACCTTCGCGGTCAAGGTGGTCCCCGACTACACCGGCGGCCTGCGGGTCTGCGACCTGGTCCGAACCCGGATCACCGACCTCACGGTCAAGGAGGCCTGGACCGGCCCCGCCCGCCTCCAGCTCAACGCCCACGTCATGGCACCCCTGGCCGACCTGCCGGTGCTGGAGGTGGTCTCCGCGAGCCACGTCCTCACCGACCTGACCCTCTCCCCCGTCACCCCGGTGCACGACTACCTCGCGGAGCGGCGCCGCCCCGCCTGATGCCACCGGCGACGCCGGGCCGGTCGGACCGGTCGGACCGGTCGGACCGGTCGGACCGGTTGCTCCCGCAACGCCGCGGCCGGGCGCAGAAGTTGGGAGTCCCCGTTTGCACCCCGCCGGTCCGGGCACTGGCCTACGATGCCGACTGCCGGCGCTTCCGGCGTCCAGGGGGAGGGTGCGTGCCCGCGATCCACGAGCAGTACTCGGAGGAACTCCGCGCGGAGTTCGACTACCTGTCCAGCTGGCTGCCCAACACCCATCTCGAACTCGGCGACGTCGGCCGCCTGCACCGGGACCGGTTCGAGCGCCTGACCTCGCTCGCCGACCTGGGCATCGGGTTCGCGGTGCGGGAGCGCGAGCGGGGCGTGGACCTGGACTACAGCTCGGCCGCCGAGGTCGCCGTCTCGACGGACGTCGACGGCGGACCGCTCGCCCGCGTCGCGGTGTCGTTCAGCCGCCGGCACGGCATCGTCTTCCAGGCGCGGTCGTGCCGGATCAGCGAGATCGCCGACCGCGAGGCGCTCGGCCGACGCGTGCTCGACCTGGCGGCGGCCGGGCGGTGGCCGGCCGCCCAGGTCGTGGTGACCGAGGTGGTGGCCACCGGCCCCGCCGTGATCCTCGTCTCCCAGCAGCAGGGCGCCAGCGTCGACCTCGCCGCCTCCGCGGAGGCGCTCTCGGGGACGATCCCGCTCGCCTCCGCGTCCGCCGGGCTGAGCATCGTCGGGTCCAAGGGCGTCGGCGTGAAGGTGATCGCCCCGGACGGCCTCACGCCGCTGTTCCGCGTCTCCGGCGTACGCCCCCGGCTGTTCGGCCGCAAGGAGTTCGGCGGCCGAGGCCCGGCGGGGAGCACCGTCGGCGGGCCGGCGGAGGGCAGGACGGCGGAGGGCAGGACGGCCGAGGGCAGGACGGCAGAGAGCAGGACGGCCGAGAGCCATGTGTTCGCGGAACTCACCTACGAGGACGTCGGAGCATGAGATGACCGGACACCTCTGGTTCGAGCTCGAAGCAGCCGTCGACGCCGGGGACTCCGCGCTGCTGGACCGGCTCTGCCGGCTCCACGGGGACCGGCTGCGCGCCGACTTCCCCGCCCGGTTCACCGTACCGGCAGAACTCCGCCACGACCCGGCCGCGGTGCAGCGGTACGGCCGGGCCTCGTTCGCGGTCGCCGAGCGCCTGGGCGTCCCGCTGCCCGGCGTCGCCGTGTCGCAGACCCTCGACCGGGCCCTCGCCCGGTGCGGGGAACTCTCCCGGCAGGGCGGGCACGAGCAGGCACTCGCCCTGCTGACCGGGCTCCTCGCCAGCGGGGAGGCCCTGTCCCGGCCGCCCGAGGTGGGACAGGCCACCTGCTACGAGTGGATGGGCGGACTGGCCCGCCAACTGTCCCGGCACCAGGAGGCCTGGCAGTACACCAGCACGGCCCAGGAGTTGTGCCACCGGATGCAGGACGCCGAGGGCTGCCTGCGCCACCTCGCCACGATGCACGGCATCGCCGAGGAGACGGGCGCGCACCCCGACGCGCTCGCCGTCGCCGGCATGGCCGTGCACCACGTCCAGGAGCACGGACCGGTCACCCTGCTGCCGCCCTGGCTCGCCGCCTACACCGAATCCCTGCGCCGCGCGGAGGGCCCCGGCCAGGTGGGAGAGGCCGCGAAGGCAACGGAACGCTATGCCCGGGAGATCCTCGGCTCGAATCCGGCCGAGCTCTCCAGGACGCTCAACCAACTCGCCGTCACCCTGCACAAGGCGGGGTACGACGCGGCGGCGAGGGCTCTGCTGGAGGAAGCGGTCGAGCTCCGGCGCCGAGGGGCCTGAGCGGTGCGGTCGAGAGGCACGGTGTGACCCGCGGATGCCGGACATCGACCTGGGGATCATCATCGCCAACCTGGGCAAGCTGTTGGCCCTCGACGGCGATCCGCGCGCCGAGGCCGTCCTGACCGAAGCCGTCGAACTCCTCACCGCGGCCGGCCCCGAGGCCGCCGCACACCTCGCCGAGGCGCGCGGCAACCTCGCCGCCTACCACCAGCTCCACGGCGACCCCGCCGTCGCCCGGTCGATCTACCGGGAACTGCGGGATGCGGCGGCAGGCATGGCGCCCTCCGCCGCCGTGTTGCGCAACTTCGCGGCCCTGGAACAGGAGGAGGGGCGGTCCCCGAGCCGCCGGATGCTCCTCGAACTCGCGCACGACGCCCGGCCGCAGGCCGGTGGAGAACCGGACGACCCCGATGTCACCTTCCGCACGCTGATCGAACAGGCCTCCGAGGAGGACCGCCTGGGCAACCTCGCCCGGGCTCTCGAACTGGCTCTCCGGGCCGCCGATGTGGCCCGGGCCCGCCCCCGCCGGTCCCCGCTCAGGACGGCGGTGGCCCTGGTCGCCACCGCACGGTACGGCCTGGACGTCCCGGACGAGCACCTGGACGCGGCACTCACGGCGGCCGCCGACGACCCGGAGACCACACCGGAACTCCTGCGTTCGCTGCGGACCAGCATCGGGCAACGGTGCCGCCACCAAGGACGCCTCACCCGGGCGTTGGCGTACGCCCGGGCCGCCGCGGCGCACCTCGCCCCGGCGACGGCCACCGAGGAGCAGCTCAACACCTTCGACCTCCTCGCCCTGGTGCACCACGCCCTGGACGAGCGGGACCAGGCGGAACAGCTCTACCGCGCCGTGATCACCCGCCGGCGCGAACTGGCCGACCCCAACCGCGTGGCGATGACCGACTCACTGTTCAGCCTCGGGATGCTCTGCCTCGAAACCGGGCGGCTCGGCGAGGCCGCCGCCCTGGTGCGGGAGCAGCTCGACATCGAGGACGCCCACCTGGTCGAGGTCTTCGCTGCCTCCTCCGAGGTGCAGCGCCTGGCCTACGCACGGACCCTCCTCGGCAGACTGGACGCCTTCGTCGTCGTCCTGCTCGCCGCCACCGGCTTCGAGCCCGGCGCGGAGCTGCTGGAGCTCCTGGCGAACGCCGTCCTGCGGCGCAAGGCCGTCGTCGCGGAGGCCGTGGCCCGCGACCACGCGATGCTGTCCAACGGCCCCGAGCCCGGGATCGCGGCCGTCGCCACCGAACTCCGCACCGTTCGGCACGAGTTGCGGCGCCTGGCGCTCGACGACGAGCCCCTCCGGCCGCACCCGGACCGGCACGTCCACGACCTCCGGGCCCGGCAGGGCCGGCTGGAGATGCTCCTCGCCGACCGGCTCTCCCACCCCGGCCCCGGCACCGGCCCCAACCCCGACACCGACACCGACCTCGGCGGTACCCCGGCGGCCCTGCCGACCTGGCAGGCGGTGACCGCCGCCCTCCCGCCCGGTACCGCACTCGTCGAGTACTACCGCGCGGAGCTGGGCGACGAAGCCGCCGTACTGAGCCTGGTGTTCACCCCGGGCTCGCCGCCGCAGCTCTTCACCCACGGCACCGCTGACACCCTGGACCAGGGCGTCCGGCAGTGGCGTGAGTTCCTCCGACACCAGGACACCGGGGAACGGGCGCTGGGCCTGGAGCTCCACCGGGTGCTGATCCGGCGGATCGACGCCGCCTTGACCGGAGTCGACCGGCTGCTCATCTCGCCGGACGGGAGCCTCAACCTCCTTCCCTTCGCCGCCCTCCCCTCGCCCGACGGCAGCCGACTGCTCGACACGTTCGAGATCGGCTTCCTGACCACCGGCCGGGACCTGCTGCGCGGCCGGTACGGGCCGCGCCCGGCGCCGCCGGTCGTGTTCGCCGACATCGACTACGAGGCCGGCGGCACCGCCCTCGACGGAGGCCCGTTCGCACCGCTGCCGGAGACCGGGGCCGAGGGGCGGTGGATCGCCGACCACATCGGCGCCGAGCTGTACACCGGCCCGGACGCCTCGACATCCCGACTGCGCACGGCCCGGAGTCCGCTGGTCCTCCACCTGGCGACGCACGGCTACGCCCTGGCCGAGCCCCTGCGCCCGACCGGCGCCCGACGGCCGGACCCTGGCCCCGCGCCCAGCCCGCCGGGCGCCCCGCCTCCCGACCCGGCACGCACCCCCGACCCGGCGCACACCCCGGGCCCTGCCGTGGACCCGCTCCTCTGCACCGGCCTGGCCCTGGCGGGCGCGAACACCTTCCTCGCCGGACAAGAGCCGGCCGAGGGCCTGGGCCCCGGAGTCCTCACCGCCTCCGACGTCTACGACCTCGACCTGCTCGGCACCGAGTTGGTCGTGCTCTCCGCCTGTGTCACCGGCCTCGGCTCCTATCATCCGGGCGAGGGCGTGTTCGGCCTTCGCCGCACCTTCGAGATCGCCGGCGCCCGGTCCGTCCTGGTGAGCGTCTGGGACGTTCCCAGTGAGCCGACGGTGCAGCTGATGTGCGAGTTCTACCGCGCGCTGCGTCGCGGGGCCTCCAGGACCGCGGCGCTGCGCCGAGCCCAACAGGCCGTGCGGCGCCGCTTCCCGGAGCCCGTCGCATGGGCACCCTTCGCGCTCTTCGGCGACCCCGGGCCGCTTCCGTGGTGAGGGAGCGCAGCGGTCGACTCGGCAGCCGGGGCCGACTCAGCCGAGCTTCGGCCGGACCTCACCCCCGCCCTGGTGCTTGCCGCAGAAGGCCTCCTCCAGGAAGCCGCCCTGCGCGAGGAGCTGCTGCACCGCCTGCGCCTGGTCACCCCTGGACGTCACGGACATCGCGACCTGCCGATCCCCCTTGCTCCACAACTGGGAGGAGAACCCGGGCATCCCGCCGTCGTGCCCGTACACCGGCCCGCAGGACAGTTCCAGCCGGGCCAGCCCCAGACCGTACGACAGGGTCACGGGCACGTCGCCGGACTGCGCCGGGATGGTGGTCGTCATCTGCTGCATCAGCTCGGGCGACAGCAACCGCCCACCCAGCAAGGCACGGTGGAAGCGGTTCAGGTCGGACAGGGTGGATATCAGCTCGCCCGCGGAGTTCGCCCAGGTGACGCTCTCCACCGTGACGTCCCGGTCGCTGCGGTCCTCCGGGGCCGGGCCCTCGGCGAGCGTCCAGTAACCGTGGGCGTGCGGGCCCCGGATGTCGGTGGCCGTGCCGGGGAAGTACGTCGCAGTCATCCCGAGCGGCCGCAGGATGCGCGCGGTGATCTCCTGGGCATAGCTGCGGCCGGTCTCCCGTTCGATGATCATGCCGAGCAGGGTGTAGTTGACGTTGGAGTAGCTGAACCTGGCCCCCGGCGGGAAGTTGGGCGCGTGCGCCACCGAGGCGGCCACCACCTGGGCCGGGGTGATGCTGCGGGTCAGCCCGCCCTGGTCGAGCCAGTTCCGGATCTCGACCGGGTCCGTGGTGTGCGGGAACAGCCCGCCCGGCTCGTTGGTCGGATCCCACAGGCCGGAGCTGTGGTTGAGCAGCTGACGGACGGTGATCCGCCCGCCGTTCGGGACGAGCCCCGGCAGATGGCGCTCGACCGGGTCGTCCAGGCCGAGCCGGCCTTCCCCCACCAGTTGCAGCACGGTGGTGGCGGTGAAGGTCTTGGTGATGCTCCCGGCGCGGAACCGGCCGTCCACCCGCACCGGGGCGCCGGTCGCGAGGTCGGCGACGCCCGTACCCGCGCGCCAGACCCCGTTCTCGTCGCGGACCTCGGCGATGGCCGCGGCCGCGCCCGCGTCGGTCACCGCCCTCAGCGCCGCCGTCCGCGCCGCGTTCGCCGTCCGCGCGGCATTCTCGGCCGCGACGGCCGCGGGCGGCTCGGCGGCGCCCGCCGAAACCACCGGCCCGGCCAGCACCAGGCAGACCGCCGCCACCACCGTCAAGGAACCCGTACGACGTGCCATGCGACCCCCTCGTCCACGGCGGGCCCCGCCCGCCTCCGAGTCCACAGCCTCGCCGCTGACGTGATGATCCGTCATCCTCCACCGGGAGGAACCGGTCGTACTCCCACCAACGTAGACACTACGCCGAACGGAGGAGCCGACCGGCCCCTGCCCCTGCCCCTGCCCTTGCCCCGGACCAGACCGGACCGGACCGGACCCGCGCGGGGTCAGAGCCCCGGCATCGGCCGGACCGGGTGCTTGCTCATGATCGACACCCGGTTGAAGGAGTTGATCGTGATCGCCACCCAGATCGCCGCCGAGAGCTCCTCTTCGGTGAACACCTCCCGCGCCAGGCCGTACGCGGCCGCCTGGAGGGCCGCGTCCGCCGGGTTCGTGGTCGCCTCCGCCAACGCCAGCGCCGCGCGCTCCCGGGCGGTGAACAGCTCGGTGTCCCGCCAGGCCGGGAGCACGCCCAGGCGCTGGGTGGTCTCGCCCTCGCGCAGGGCGGCCCGGGTGTGCACGTGCAGGCAGTAGGCGCAGCCGTTGATCTGGGAGACCCGCAGGTTGACCAGTTCCACCAGCCGCCGGTCCAGCCCGGCCTCGGCCGCGACCTCCTTGGCCGCCTCGGCGGCGGCGAGCAGCGCCTTGTACGCCTTGGGGCTCTGCTTGTCGATGAACACCCGCCGCTCCGCCGGAACCACCGTCATGTCAGCACTCACCTGGACTCCTCGACTCCCACTGCGATCATTGGCCCGCTGCCGTTCGACACTCTGCCATGCCATAATAGTTGAATCTAGAACTATCCAGTAGTCGACGTCGCCCGGAGGCACCGCCGGTCGACACCGTCCAGGGAGGGACCACCGCCGTGAGCACCGCCGAGACCGAGCCGCACCCCGCCGTGCCGCACGACCAGCAGGACCAGCAGGACCCGTACGTCGAGGTGCTGTCCCCCCGGGACGTCCCGCTCGGCGGACCGCGCGCGATGACCGTCCGCCGCACCCTGCCGCACCCCTCCCGCCGGCTGATCGGCGCCTGGTGCTTCGTCGACCACTACGGACCGGACGACGTCGCCGACACCGGCGGCATGGACGTCGCCCCGCACCCCCACACCGGCCTGCAGACCGTCAGCTGGCTCTTCACCGGCGAGATCGAGCACCGGGACAGCCTCGGCGTCCACGCCTTCGTCCGCCCGGGCGAGCTCAACCTGATGACCTCCGGCCACGGCATCTGCCACTCCGAGGTCTCCACCCCCGCGACCACCGTGCTGCACGGCGTCCAGCTCTGGGTCGTGCTGCCCGACGAACACCGCGACACGGCACGGGACTTCCACCACCACGTCCCCGAACCCGTCACCCTGGACGGCGCCGAGGTCCGCGTCTTCCTCGGCACCCTGGCCGGGCGCACCGCCCCCGTCCCCACCTTCACCCCGCTGCTCGGCGCCGAACTCACCCTCGCCCCGCACGCCACCGTCACCCTGGCCGTCGACCCGGCCTTCGAGCACGGCGTCCTCGTCGACCACGGCGAGGTCCACCTCGCCACCACCGCCCTCCACCCGGGCGACCTCGGCTACCTCGCCCCCGGCGCCACCACCCTGACGCTCACCAACACCGCCGACGCCCCGGCCCGCCTCGTCCTCATCGGCGGCGAGCCCTTCGAGGAGGAGATCGTCATGTGGTGGAACTTCATCGGCCGCTCTCACGAAGACATCGCCCGAGCCCGCGAGGAGTGGATGAGCTCCGCGGACCCTGCCCGCTTTGGCGAGGTCCACGGCTACCCGGGCGACCGCCTGCCCGCCCCGGAGCTCCCGGGAACCCCCCTCAAGCCCCGGGGACGCACCCGCTGACCTGCGCGTTAGGCAATCGGGGGTGCGGCGAACAAGTCCACCGCACCCCCGCGCCGGAGTCCCCTGCGCTCACCTTGAAGCGCTCCTGTCGACACTCGGCTCGGCACTCGACGCGTGACACCGTTCGACCATCCGCGACAGGGCCTGACAGGACCAATGCTGACTCAATGCTGAGTTTGCTGACTGTTCATCAGAAGCGACCGGGGCAGTCACAGCGCCCGGGACGTCATCGTCGGGTTCCGCCGCGAGAACCGGCGGACGCCCTGCCACGGCCCCCTCGCCAGTTGCCGAAGGACGGTCACCACCGCAGCGGCGCGGGCCGGAGAAGACGGCCACCGTCACGTCCGCTTGGTCACTGACGATCTTGCTTCAAGCCAGTTATTAGACCCGGTCTCTGCGGGACATTCCCACCCCCCCCTCTACCGCCAAGAGCCCGCCGACCCACCCCGACCCGGCACTAGGGTGACCTCATGGCGGACGCCCCGACGACAGCAGCACCCTCCGTCGAGGCGCTGGACACCCTCGTCGAGCGTGCCTGCGAACCGCCGACCGGCAGGTCTCGGGCGAAGCAACTGCGCTGGGTCGCCGGCGAACTGCGCACCGCCCTGGAGCGCGGAGCGATCGCGCCCATGGCCACCGGCTCACTCGCCCTGCTCCTCGCGCCGGAAACCCTCGCCGACTACCTCACAGCCGCCGAGCATGGCCTGCTGCGGCGCAAGCCCGCCGCACGACCGGGCCAAGCCTCACCCGCGTCCATGCGCGTCCGCGAGGACTGCCTCCGCATCCTCGGCGCCCTGGCCGGCATCACCGTCATACTCCCGGACCGCAACCCGCCGCCGGTCGAGCTCCGGCCCGTGGTCACCGCCCGCCCGCGCAGCATCCTGCTCGGCCACCTGGAACACTCGGCCCGCACCGGCCAATCGGAGTCCCGCAGCCGGATCCTCGCGATCATCGGCACCGTGCTGGACACCGGCTGCCGCGCCGGCGAACTCTGCGCCCTGCGCACGGTCGACGTCGACCTGCACCGCGGCACGATCCGCCTCACCCGCCTCCCCCAGCACCGCAACCCGCGCACCACGCCCGCCACCGAGACCGTCGCGCTGTCCAGCCCCACCCGGACCGCGATGCGCCACTGGCTCACCGTCCGCAGCCACCTCGTCGCACGCGACACCACCCAACCCCTCGGCCCGGGCAACGAGACCACCGACGCCCTGTGGGTGAGCATCGCCCCCAGCGGCCACCCCCGCCCCGGCCTGCCCCTGCACTTCCGCGGCCTGGCCCGCGCCTACGCCCGCGCGATCCACGACCTCAACACCGAGATGGCCGCGGAACCCGGCTGGCACCCGCTGCCCCAACGCATGGAACAGCTGCGCCGCGCCATCGAAGTCGAACCGGCCGGCCCCGAGGGACTGACCCGCACCGCCTCCCCGGCCGACCCTGCGACCTGCACCGAGGGCGACGTCTGCCGCATCATCACCGCCGGCTGAGCCCACCGCGCCGACCGTGACGGAACATCGGATCGATCCGGCGTGGACGGGCCTGGCAGGCCAGCTGGAGGAGGTGGTGCTCCGGGTGAGGGCCTGGGCCGCTCGCGCGGCGGCTTCACCGCCAAGGTCCACCTGAGCGCGGATGGCCGTTGCCGCCCGCTGTCGCTGCTGGTCACACCCGGACAGCGGGCGGACTGCACCCAGTTCGAGCCGGTCATGGAGAAGATCCGCGTGGGTGCCGGCGCGGTCGCCGGTGCCCGGCAGGTCCTTGGCGAGCCGGCCTGGGAGTGCGCTCACCGGGCATCGACCGGGTGAGGACGCCGAGTGTGAGCAGAGCGAGCGCCGGCAGCACGGCGACGATGATTCCCATCGGCAAGGCGTCGGTGGCGCCACCCGCGCCGGCCAGCGGAGCAAGTGCCCCGCCGAACATGAACTGGCTGAAGCCGAGCAGAGCGGCGGCCGACCCGGCGTGTCCGCCGTGGTCGGCCAGGGCCTGGGCCGCGGCGTTCGGCATGACCAGGCCCACGCTGGAGACCAGGACGAACAGGCCGATCAGGAGCACGGGCAGGGGTGCCCGTGTCAGCACCGCGCCCAGGACCGTGGTGCCACCGGCTGTCGCGCCCAGCAGACCGGCGAGCAGCAGCACGCGGGCGCCGGCCCGGGCCACCAGCCGGCCGCTGATCCGGGCGGCCGCAATGAGTCCGGCGGCGTTGACGGCGAACACGGCGCTGTACTGCTGCGGTGACAGGCCGTGGATTTCCTGCAGGACGAACGGCGAGCCGGAGATGTAGGCGAACATCGCCGCGAAGACCAGGCCGTTGGCCAGGACGTACCCGGTGAAGACCCGGTCGCTGAGCAGTTGCCCGACGACAGCCGGCAGCGGCTGGCGTGACGCGGAGGGGCGGGTCTGCGGCAGTCCTGCGGCGGAGGCCGCCAGCATCACGGCGCCGAGTACGGCCAGGGCCACGAAGATTCCGGGCCAGGCCGTGACGCGCAGTAGCTGGCCGCCGAGGACCGGCGCGAACACGGGCGCCAGGCCGGTGATCAAGGTCAGTGCGGAGAAGAGACGTGCGGTGCGGGTTCCGGAGGTGCGGTCGCGGACCATGGCGTTGGCGATGACGATGCCGAACCCCCCGCCGATGCCCTGGACCAGGCGCAGGCCGACGAAGGTCGGGACGTCGGGTGCCACCGCGCAGAACGCGCTGGCGATCGTGTAGAGGGCGAGGCCCGCCAGCAACGGACGCCGCCGGCCGTAGGTGTCGCTCAGCGGCCCGGCGATCAGCTGCCCGATGGCCAGCCCGGCCAGACAGGCGGTGATGGTGAGCTGGGTGGCCGCGGCGCCGGCGCGCAGGTCGCCGGCGAGTTCCGGCAGTCCGGGCAGGTAGCCGTCGATGGACAGTGGTCCCAGGGCCGCGAGCGCTGCGAGCAGGACGATGAATCGGGTGTGCGGGCCGGCGGCGTCGTTGCTCATGGCTCAGTACGCCACGGTGATGCGGCGGCGGATCGCGGTGCCGCTCTCGATCGTGTCGGCCAAGGCGATCGCGTAGTCGGCGTACGAGATGCGGCTGTTGCCGTCGTCGTCGGTGAGCAGGGTGTCCCCGGCGCTGCGGTAGGCCCCGGTCCGCTCGCCCGCTGCGATGACCGCGGCGGGCGACACGTACGTCCAGTCGAGGTCGTGCACGCCGCGGTAGAGGTCGAGCGCTTCGGACTGGGCCTCGGCGTTGGCCTTCCACAGCGCGGGGAAGTCCGGGTCGTCCATGACCCGGGCGCCGGTCGGCGTGCGCAGGCTACCGGCACCACCGATGGTGACCAGGCGGGTGACGCCGGCTCGGCGAAGTCCGTCGATCAGCGCACGGGCGGCTCCGACGATCGTGGCGCGGTCGTTCTCCTGGCCGATCCGGGGGCCGACGGCCGACAGTACGGCGTCGTGGGAGGCGGCGAGGCCGGCGACCGCGGCGGCGTCCGTGACGTCACCGGTGGTCACGGTCAGGGCCTCGTGCTCGAGTCCGTCGACGTGGCCGGCTCGAGTGACCGCGGTGACGGTGTGGCCGCGACGCAGGAGTTCCTCGGTGGTGGGCCGGCCGATGTTGCCGCCGGCACCGAACAGGACGATCTTCATGTGTTGCTCCTTGTTTCCGATGGTCACAGGACGGGCCGGCCGTCGGCGATGACGGCCGCGGTGATGCCGCGCTCGGCGGCGGCGTGCCGGAAGCGCTGCTCGATGTCGGGTTGTTCGGTGTAGAACGGCGGGTTGTGGAACAGGCCGTAGTGCATGGCGCAGACGGTGTCGGCGCCGAGTGCGACGGCGGCCTCGACGCCCTGCTCGGGGGTCATGGTCGCCGGGACGTTGGCCGCGTAGCCCTCGAAGTGGGCGATGACGCCGTTGACCGGGACGAACGCGACGTCGAACGGGCCGTGGTCGCGGGCGATCTGCCACCAGCTGCCGTGCCACTGGGTGTCACCGCAGTGGATGATCCGCCGACCGGCGCCTTCGACGACCCAGGCGACCTGGTCGCAGTCGTTGCCGCGCCAGTCCAGCGAGGTCACCGGGGTGACGGTCAGCTCTCCAATGCGGCGTGACCGGCCCAGGTCCTGGGCAACGGGGGTGATGCCCGCCTCGTGCAGCGCCGCCGCGCTCGGGGTGTGGCAGCCGATCGTGCCGGTGGCCGCGATCCGGGCGATCAGGTCGTGGTCGTAGTGGTCGGGGTGCAGGTGGGTGATGAGGGCGTGGGTGCCGGGCGGGGTGTCGACCGGGTCGACCGGCCGGTGCGGCGGCCCCATCACCGGCGCCAGCGGAGCGACGTTCTCGAGCGGGTCGATCAGCAGGCGGGTGTCGCCGAGACGGATCTCGACGCCGGCCCAGGCCAGCCGACGCACGGAAAGAGTGGTGGTCATGGGCAGCGACGCTAGACCTCCGTTGTTGAGAAAGTCAACAAGAGAGTTCTGAATCTCAACGCCACAAGGTAGGGTGGTGGCATGCGCACCTACGGGCAGTACTGCGGCATCGCGAAAGCACTGGACACCATCGGCGACCGGTGGACCCTGCTGATCGTCCGTGAACTGCTCGCCCTGGGTCCGTGCCGGCACACCGACCTGCGCAACGGCCTGCCCGGGATCGCCAGTAATCTGCTGGTCGACCGGCTCCGCGAACTGGAGGAAGCCGGCCTGATCCACCGCAAGGCCGCCCCGCCGCCGGTGGCCACCACCCTGTTCTCCCTCACCGAGCGTGGCCGCGCGCTGGAGCCGGTGCTGCAGGAGCTGAGCCGGTGGGGCGTGCCGCTGCTGCGTGAGCCGGGCGGCAGCGACACCTTCCGCACCCACTGGCTGGACATGCCCGCCCGGGCACTGACCGACCACCGCCCCGACCAGCCGGCAATCGCCCTGCAACTGCACGCCGACGGCAACGAAGACCTGGTCATCGAAGTCAAGGACGGCTCGGTGCACACCCACGCCGGCCGGGTCGACCACCCCACCGCGTCCCTGACCGGACCGCCGCACCTGCTGGCCGCGACCCTGCTCGGCGACCTCGACCTGAGCACCGCACTACAGCAAGGCCTGCGGCTCAGCGGCGAACGCGAGGCAGTACTGCGCATCCTGCCCCGCTGATCCGGGTGTGAGTAGTTGCCGTACAGAAGTGCCGCTGAGATTGATCTTGCTCGTGCTGGGCTACTTCGCGGGGGCCTCGAGCTGGCGGGGGCCGGCGCCCGCGCGCAGTTCACGTCCGCCGACGCGGCCCCGGGCGCGGGCTGCGGCCAGGCCCTCGTTGGTGCCGATGACGATGAGTTCGCGGATGAACTCCGCGAGGGCGGCGAAGGCGTGGAAGACGAGCCGACCGCCGGGGGTGGTGGTGTCCAGGTTCGTACGGGTGCGACCGACCGCCGACCGCCTCGGTCGTCCGGGCGGCGTGTCGAACATGTTCTGCACCCGCTTGCGGCTGAAGACGGCGAGGAGCAGGGCCAGGGTGTAGACGACGAGGGTGTGGATGCGGTCGCGGACGTCTATGACGTCGATGACCTCCTGCATCATCGCTTCGCCCCGGGCGAGGCGGCGGGCGGCGGTGGTGACCGCGAACTCGTGCTCAGCGAGGACGGCCGACGACACCGTCCTGATTCCGGCTGCCGCCGGGGGTGTCGGCTCGCTCGCCGTCCAACTCGCCAAGCACGTGGGCGCGACGGTCGTCGCCATGGCCTCCAGCGAGGAGAAGCGCAGCACCGCCCGCCAGTTGGGCGCGGACGCCGTCGTCGACTCCCTGACCCGGAACGTTCGGGACGAACCCTCCTTCACCGAGCAGCACCCGCATGCCGGCTTCACGCAACCGTAGCGACGCTCCGGGGGAACTGCGGGTGCCCGGTGAGCGCCGTGTTCGTGCACGGCATCACCGTCAGCGGGATGCCCTTGCCGATCGCCTCGGCCGCGTAGCCGATGACCCAGGAGGTCGTGATGCCGAGCGCGAGGCTGTTGATGCTGTTCATCGTTCCGGGAGCGAACAGAACGGCGTCGGCGGCCGGCCCCGCCCAGGAAGCGCCGTCGCCGGCGCCCGGCCCTCCACCTCCGCCTCCGCCCGCACCCGTTGGACTCGGGTACTGCCGAACGCCCGGCCAGGGGCCGCCGGTGTGAACCGGCGGTGTGTCAGCCCGGTGGGCGACCGCGACCCCGCCCGTGTGATCGACAGTGACGGAAGGCGATCCCTCGCCGAGAGACCCTCTTCCGTCTTCTGGAGTTGATCGTGATGTTCCCACTGTCGGAGGTCGCCGACCGGCTGAGCTCAACGCGCGGGCACCATGCCGGTTCGCCCGGGCGTCGGAGCCGGGTGGCGGCCATGGCGGCCGCCGTGTTCTGCGCCGCGGCCGTCGCCCCGCTGGCGCTGCCCGCGCCCGCCCACGCACAGGGCACCTGCACGGTGTCCGGCCCCACCACCACCTGTACGTTCGCCTCCACCGGCGCCGAGCAGACGTTCTCCGTGCCCGGCGGTGTCACGCAGGTCGACGTCACGGCGATCGGCGGGGCCGGCGGCGTGGAGGACAACGGCGTCGGCGGCGGCCGGGGCGCCCAGGTGTCCGGCACCCTCACCGGGCTCTCCGGTGGACAGACCCTCTACGTCGAAGTCGGCGCCACCGCCACCGGCGGCGCCCAGTGCGCCGGTAGCGCGCAGTGCACCGGCGGGTTCAACGGCGGTGGCAGCACCCACTTCGGCGGAGGCGGCGGCGGCGCCTCCGACGTCCGCACCCAGCCCGGCACCACGCCCCTCACCACCACCGACTCCCGCCTCATCGTGGCCGCGGGCGGCGGCGGAGCCGGCTGGGCCGGCCAGTGCACCGGAAGCGCAGGCGGAGACGCCGGCCAGCCGGGCACGAACGCGACCTGCAACGGAGGAAACGGCGGCGGGGCGGGGACGTCCACCCAGGGCGGGGTCGGCGGCACCGGCGGGGGCGGGGTGTTCGGCGGTGGGACTGGCACCCTCGGTACCGGCGGCACCGGAGGCGGCCCGGGCGCCTCCCTGACCGGCGGTGCCGGCGGGGGCGGCTACTACGGCGGAGGCGGCGGCGGCAACATCAACCCCTTCATCAGTCCGAGCGGCGGCGGGGGTGGCGGCGGCGGAGGCTCGTCGCTCGTCCCCGCCGGCGGCACCGGCCCCACCGCCACCAGCGCCGCCCCGGGCATCACCATCAGCTACACCACCCCGGGCAAGCCCGTGAAGACGACCCTGACCGCGATGCCCTCCCGCACCCGGGTCGGTGCTCCGGTCGTGCTCAGTGACATCGTCTGCCCGGCCAGTACGAGCGCCACGACCAGGCCGACCGGCACGGTCACGTTCACCGACACCACCACCGGCACGACCCTCGGCACCGGACGCCTGTTCCTCTCCCTCGGCACCTGCGCGGCGGCCGGGACCGTCACCGCCTTCCACACCGCCGGCACCCACACCATCACCGCCGTCTACAGCGGGGACACCGTCTACCAGGGCAACAGCGCCAGCCCCGAGACCACCACGGTGACGGTGACAGCCTGAGAACGCCGCAGAAGCGCGGGCCCTGCCGTGAGGCGGGGCCCGCGCCACGCTATGGCGCCCAGGTGACAACGATCCGAACAGTCCCAGGCGCCGACCGAACCGGGCTTGAGTTCCGCCGACGCCCAGGCCACGCGCTGGTCCGGCCTCGGCTGCCCCATCCGCCGGGACAGCGACGGCCGACTCCGCGCCAGCGCCGGTTGGCTGCTGGACTTCGTCGGCTGCCGCCCCGGCCACACGATCACCGAAGGCGTGCGCTGCTCGGAACGCCGAACCCCCACAGTCACCGCTCACGGCAATGCGACAGCTACCAACCGCCCCGCACCGCGACGGCCCGCGGGCCGTCCGCGCCGTTGTAGAGCCACCAGGTCGTGCGCCCGTCCGGCAACGGCGCCGGCTCGCTGCCGTCCGCCAACACCGCCGCCGGGAAACCCTGATGGCGTCCGCTCTCGTCGAACCATGGCATGCCGTGTCCCTCGCGTCCCTGGAGTACAGCACCGGAGTTCTCAGCTCATCACGCACTGTCAAGACTTCGCGACAACCAGTGCGATCCGCAGCTCAAGGAGGCGCGCATCAGCCTCCGCACGCCGGATTGAGACTGCTCAGGCAGCTCGGTGAGCCGCTCGATCCGCTCGCGGGTCTTGAGGGTCCGCACGAGGGCACTCCGCGGCTCGGGTCCGGTCAGTTCGGCAGGTCGGCGGAGAGGAAGGGATCGAGGAGCGCGTACAGGTCGTCGGGGCGGTCGAGGGGGATGATGTGGCCGCAGTCCCGGAGCAGGTGGCCGACCAAGTCGTCGGCGATGGGGCGGAGTTGGCGTTCGAGCCCGGTGCCGACGGGGTGCGAGCCGACGGCCATGGTGGGCATGGTCAGCCGAGCCGTCGCGGCGGCGTCCCGGATCTGCTGCGCGCTGGTGGGCAGGGCCCGGTAGTAGGAGAACGCGCAGCGGAGGGCCTCGCTGCCGGTGTAGGCACGGACGAACGACGCACGGATGTCGTCGGGCACTCCTCGCCCGAGCGTCCCCACGTCGAGGAACCAGTCGACGTACGGCGCCTCGTTCCCGGCCAGGACGGTTTCGGCGAGGCCGGGGACGGCGTGGAAGCCGAACCACCACGGGGCACCGCCCGTGACGGCGTGTTCGGCTCCGGGCAGGGTGCCGAGCAGTGCCTCCATCGCGACCAGGCGCCGGACGAGGTCGGGCCGGCGCAGCGCGAGCAGGACGGCGGGGGCGGTCCCCGCGTCGATGGCGACCACCGCCGCCGAGGGCTCGCCGAGTGCGTCGAGCAGCCCCTCGGCGTCGGCGGCCAGGGCGCCGGCGTCGTAACCCCCGACGGCGCGTTCGCTGGCGCCGAGGCCCCGCAGGTCCGGGGCGATGACCCGGTAGCGGCCGGCCAGTCGGTCCATGGTGCCGCTCCAGAGTCGCCAGGTGTGCGGGAAGCCGTGCAGCAGGAGGACCGCGGGCCCGTCCCCGGCGATCGCGACGTTGAGGTGGACGCCGTTCGTCGCGATGCGGTGCAGTCGGTGTGCGGTGGGGACGGGCATGACGGCTCCTCAGGACGGTTACCATTGGTTACCACGGAACGATAGGTAACCGTCAGGCCGCTTCCTAGACGGCACTTTCAGGGAAGGTGGTGAGCCACGGGTGACCACCCGAGGAGCCCGGGCCGTCGGTCGCGGGGCACGCGGCGACCTGTTCGATCCCCTCTGCCCGACGCGGCAGTTGCTGGACCGCATCGGCACGAAGTGGACGTCCATGACCGTCAAGACGCTCGCCGACGCCGCACCGGACGAGGTGCGCTTCGCGGAGTTGAGACGCCGGATGCCCGGCGTCTCGCAGAAGATGCTGTCCGTGACACTGCGGAGCCTGACCCGCGACGGGCTGGTGTCGCGCCGGGTCGAACCGACCGTGCCGCCGCGGGTGTTCTACCGGCTCACCGGACTCGGGCTGTCCCTGGAGGCCGTGCTCGCGGGCCTGCGGACCTGGGCGGAGGAGCACATGGCCGAGATCGACCGCGCCAACGAAGCCGTCGACCCGGACGTCGACGAGGGATAGTCGACGGGCGTGATCACACCGCGCGACGAGGGGGTGCGGTGGCCTGGGCCACCACACCCCCTCACCCGACCGGGCGCTGCTACGTTCCGGCGCAGTTGGTGAACGTGGGCCTGGTCCGTGCGCTGTAGATGCTCGCGCCGCCGTTGGTGTCGTACTTGAGGGGCACGGTGATGGTGTCGTCGGCGGTCCAGGGGAAGCCCTGGGCGTCGAACGTGAAGGTTCCGGTGGCCTTCGTGGCCAGCTCGGACAGCGTGACCCAGCCGTACTGGCGCGGGGGCACGCTCACGGTCAGCTTGCTGCCCAGCTCCTGCTTGAGGTCCAGCGTGGTCGATCCGTTGATCTCACCGGTGATCGTCAGCTCGACGTTGGCCAGGCCGATGTTGCCGCCGACTTTCAGGCTTCCGCCGAGCTTGAAGCCGATGGTGTTGGTCCACCCCGTGGTGGTGCTCAGCGAGAACTCCCACGGGATCGTGGTCGAGGTGTCGTTGAACCAGATCGGGGAGACGCAGGCCTCCGGCAGCGTGAACGGCGGTGTCTGGCTGGTCGTGGACCACGAGCAGGTCGCCGTGTCCTTGTTGCACCGGGCGGCCGCGTAGTCCACGGCCATGTTCCACGCCGTCTGGTAGACCGCGTCGGGCAGCGTCCACTGCTGGTACGGCGTGTTGTCGCAGCGGTAGGTGTACGCCCAGTTGTCGTAGGCGGGGGGTATCTGAACGGTCAGGCAGGAGTTGTCGCCGACCTGGCGGATCCTGAACGCCTTCTGCGCCGATCCGGCGATCGGCTGGAAGTACCACTGCTCCGACGCCCGGCCGTCGCAGGGCTGTTGCCGCAGCTGGTAGCGGGCGGTGGTCAGGTCCACGCACTTGCCGGTGGTGGTGTTGACGACGGCGAAGCCCGAGCCGAGGCTCGTGTTCGTGTTGATGCGCCACGTCGTGGCGGACCCCGGCGCCGGGTTGACGGAGACGGCCGCGTTGTCGTCGTAGCTGCCGTCCTGGATGTCCAGCAGCTTCCCGTTGCTGACGTTGGCGAAGGTCAGCTGGACCAGCGCCGTGACCGACGTGCCACTCTCCTCACGCGCGGCGGCGGGGGACGCCATGAGTCCCACTGCCGCGCACAGCACCGCCGCGACGACGGTGGCTTTCCTCCATAAGGTCCGTCTCTGCCTTGGTCGTTCGGTTGTCACCGGCGTGATCCTTTCGTAGCGCATCTATCAGGGTCCTTACGGCCTGTACCCCGGAGAATTGACCTTGTTCGAAAGGTTTCCCTTGCCTCCGAGTTCGGCGATGAGAGACGCTTCCTCCTTCTCGCGGGCTGCCTTGCCACCCGGCACGTGGACGAGCAGGACGTCGTCTCCCTTCTCCGTCCTGCCGTTCCTGGCGTGCTCCTTCAGTCGGCGGTCGAAGTCGTTGGTCTGCCCCACGTACGTGCGCCCTTGCGCGTCCGCCCTGTCCTTGAACGCGTAAACGCCCTCTTGCGGCAGGCCGCAACTGTTGTTGTGCACCAGGACGGGGGTGGGCCCTGCCAGTACGTAGTAGGTGTGGACGTGGCCGATGGTGAGGTTGTAGACGGTCTGGCCGTCCACGTCACCGCGATCGTGCACGCTGGTGACGGTCGCGACGTCGACGCCGCCTCCGCTTCGGATGCGGTCGCCGAGCCGCAGGTCCCCCGCGTCGGTCCAGCCCGGGCCGTCCACCCAGAACGGGTGGTTGGCGGTCGCGGTGATCGTGTTCCCAGGGGTCCGGGCATCGAGACCGATGTCGATGAGGTGCTTCGTGCCGTGGCCGACGATGACGTCCGTGACGGGCTCGTCCAGGGTCGCGCCGGTGGCGGGGTCCGTGGCCTGGACCCGGTCGCCGACCTGAACGACGCTGATGGGTTTGGTCGAGCCGTCGGCCATCACCACAGGGGTCTCCACGGAGAAGGAGTTGCACTTCTCCGCAGCTTGCACGGCTCTACCGACCGTCGAGGCTTCCTTTCCGGCGGTTCTGGCGAGAGTGCTGGCGAGCTTGCCACCGGGGATGGCACCGAGCGCGTCCATGGCGGCTTCTTTGTAGTGCCCTTGCGCCAGCTGCCCGGCTGCGGCTGCGCCGGAGGCGACAGTTCCAATCGGGCCCGGCACGTAGGCCACGACTTCTGCCGCTTTGGTGGCGGTGGAGACGACGGACTTCCAGCCGAAGGTACCGGCGAGGTCCAAGCCGTTGACCGGGTCCGCGTTGACGTAGTCGTAGTCGTTGGCCGATCCGCCCGCGACGGGGTCGACCTGGAGGAAGCGGCCGAGTACCGGCAGGTAGAGGCGGGCGCCCATCTCGATGGCCTGATGGCCAGCCAGGTGTTCCACCGGCCGTTCGTGCTGGCCCAGCCACCCGAAGTCCATCCCGCCGGCGACGGTGACGGGGATCGGGACGTCGGTGAAGGAGCCGGTGGCGGGGTCGATGGTCTGGCCGTAGGGGTCGTAGAGGCGGATGCCACCCGTGAGGGTGGCGGCCCCGTCCGCAGTGAACAGCACATCCCCGTGAATGTTGGGGTAGGACCAGTTGGTGGTGGCGGTCTGGTCGTAGTTCTTGGTCAGCAGCACGCCGCCGGGCAGTGCCACGATCCGCTGGAGCAGTCCGCCGTCCTTGCTGAGGATGAGGTCGGCGTCGTCGTGCTTGGAACTGTAGGAGTAGCGGGTGGTCCCGTTCTTCGACACGTCCGTGGCACCGGTGACCGTGCGGGCGGTCAGCCTGTCGGCCGGGTCCCGGGTGTACGAGATCGCTGTCCCGGAGGCGGTCGTGGTCTGGACGTGCCGTTTGGTGACGTCGTACCCCAGGGTGTCGCCCCCGGCCTTGACCGTGTCGCCGAGGTCGTCGTAGCCGAACGACAGCGCGGTGCCACCACTGGTGGACGTCAGCCGGTCGGCACCGTCGTAGCAATAGCCGGTGGCGACCGCCGGGGCACCGTTGAGACTGTCCGTGGACGTGGTGCGGTTGGTGTTCAGCCCGGCGGCCTTCGCTGTCCCGCAACCGTCGGTCGGGTCGAACCGGTAGGTGAGCTGGTGGTGCGGGACGCTCGCCGCGACGAGCCGGCCCACCGTGTCATAGGTGTAGGCGTACGTCGCGACGGACTTCCCGTCCGCGGTCACCACGTCGTCGGTGACCCGGTTGTCGCGGGACCGGGTCACCGTGTCGACGACCGTGGACGCGGAGGTCCTCCACGCCAACGCCGTTGCCTTGCCCGCGCTGTTGCGTACCAGCGAGTCCAGGCGGGATCCGTTGCCGTAGGCGACACCGACCAGTTCGGTGGCCGCATCGTAGGCGGGCGTGGCGACGGTGGTCCCGTCCAGCTTGACGCTGGTCAACTGGTTGGCGTCGTTCCAGGCGTACGTCACGGTGCTGGACACGCCCTTGACTGTGGTCGTGTCCGTGATCAGGCGCCCGACCTGGTCGTACGTGGAGGTCGAGGTGACGCCGTTGGCGTCGCTGTAGCGGACCTCCTGGCCGATCAGGTCGATCCCGGTGGTGATCGACCCGTTCTCGTCGGTCAGCTTCGAGATCAGCGGATCACCGTCGACCGCCCAGTCCGTGACGACCGTACGACCCGGCTTGCCCCCCTGCGCGGGAACGCTCTTCTTGACCACTCGTCCACGTACGTCGTAGCTGTTACAGGCCCACGGCTCGCCGTTGACGCGCTGGGCCACCACGCGGCCCGCCTCGTCGTACACCGTCTCACCCGTGAGCGCCGCCCCGCTGTCCGGTTTGGCCGCAGTGGCGGTCTTCGCCATGCCGGCCTGGTTGGCGGCAGGAGCGCTCGGATCGCAGGGATTGGCGCGGGTCTCGGAATCGCCGTAGTAGACGGTCGTGGTGCGCTTGTCGGGGTTGGCAATGTCACCGGCAGGCATGGCCGAGGCCAACCTGCGCAGGTATCCGTCGCCCGGACGCTCGTAGGTGGTACGGGCGGTCAGACCCATTCCGCCGGGATCGGCCGTGGTGGACACGGTGAGCCCGTACGCCGGGTCGATGCCCGCCGCCGGGTCCGAGTAGCTGCTGGCGCTGTGCTTGGACGGTGCCCGCTCCTGGTCGCCGCCGGAGGTGTCGTCGGTGGTGGTGCCCGTCGCCCAGCCGTAGCGGGGGGCGAGGTTCGTCCCGGGTACCGGGACCGGGGTACCGGTGCCGGGCGGGGTCCAGGTGAAGGCCAGGGCCCCGGTCGTGCCGGAGCGGTTGTAGTAGTCGACGCGGACGCGGTGCCGGCTGCCGGCCGTGGTGTTGGCGTACGTGCCGGTGACTGCGGTGGCGGGCTTGTCGCTCCAGCTGTCGACGGTCAGGACGTCGTCGACCCAGAGGCGGACGCCGTCGACGGCGGTGAACCCGAGGCCGTACTGCCCGGCTGCCGGGAACTGCACCTCGCCGGTGAAGCGTCCGGACCAGCCGCCGGTGTTCGCCACCGGCGGGCTCGGTCCCCACGACCGTGACAGTGCCCCGTCGGCGGCGCCGACCCCGGTGGCGAACGCCTGCGGGACGCCCGCCAGTTCCGGGTTGTCGTAGAAGGCGGCCGACAGCCCGGCCAGTCCCTCGTCGTAGGTGGTGTGGGTGTGCGGCATCTTCGCCGCGCAGGCGGGTGTCGGGGTCTGGCCGGTGAAGCAGGACGCCGGTGCGGGCCCGTACTTGTCGACCGGGCGGTCGGCGTGGTCGTAGACCGTCGTGGAGCGGCGGCCGGCGCTGTCGACGGCCGCGGTGGCCTGGTCCTTGGTGTTCCACTCCGCGGCGATGCTCGCCCCGGTGAAGTCGGTGGTGACCAGGGTGCGTCCGGCGTCGTCGTAGGTGACGGTGCGGGAGCGGGTGGAGTCGTACACCCCGGCCAGGGCCACGGTGGCCTGCTTGCGCTCCAGGTAGTACTGGTAGAAGTGCTCGGCGCGCTTGTCGGCGGAGCGGCCGTCCGGGGCCGGTGCCAGCACCTGGACCGCGCGCAGGGCGGGCGGCTCCTGGGGCTGTTCGGTCACGGAGTCGTAGCCGATCACCGTGCAGACGGCGGCGGTGTCACCGGTGTTGGTGCACGCGTTCGCCGCGGACGGGGCCTGGTGCGCCACCCAGTCGTAGGCCAGGGCGTCCCGGATGGTGGCCAGCGGCCCGATGCTGTCCAGGGCCTTCTGCTTCTCCTCCTCGTTGTCCCCGGCCTCGTCGTAGCGCTGCTTGGCCGAGGCCCGGCCCAGGTAGTCGAAGTCCTGCATGACCGCGCCGGGGTTCTCGACCCGGGCCAGGGTGCCCATCTGGTACCAGAGCCTGGTCTCGCTGCCGTCCCAGTACCGGATGCGGCAGAGCATCTGCGGCGGCGCCGGGTCCGAGCCGGGCGGGCGGGGCGTTGCGCCGTAGCAGCCGTCGCCGCCGTCGGTGTTGTAGAAGAGCTGGTGCGAGCGGCCGGAGACCGGGTCCTTGATCTGCGTCAGCCGCGGCGGCGTCCCGCTGTAGAGGTACTGCAGGGCGGCCGGTTTCTTGCCGTCCAGGACCGACTCCACCGCCGCCAGCGTGCCGTCGGGGTTGAACAGCGACACGGTGTCACCCTCGGTGAGGGTGATCCGGCCCGAGGTGTCGAAGGCGAGGACGCCGTCCTCACCGGCCGGCGGCGCGTAGCCGCCCGTGGAGGCCTTGGCCCAGGTGTGCTTGCCGCCGGCTCCGTCGGTGAGCACCACCGAGCCGTCCAGCATCTCGGCACGGCTGTAGCCGCTGGACTGCGCCGACAGCGTCCAACCCGCCGGCAGCGCCTGGGAGTCCGCGGAGAGCAGCCACTCCGTCGGCACGATCCTCGGATCCAGGTTGTGGGTGCGGTGGTCGTCGGTGCCGGTGCTGCTCTTGGCCCACAGCACCATGCGCGGACGGTCGTCGGAGTGGTGGTACAGCTCGACCCGGATCGGCACCGACTGGCCGGCCTTCAACGCGACCTCGCCGGCCTGGCGCGGGCCGGGCAGCAGGAAGTCGTTGCCGGGCTCGGCGGGCCCCGCGTTGTCGTAGACGAGCTTGTCGCCCAGCCAGATCCGGGCGCCGTCGGTGTGGGCGCCGGCGAACCGGAAGTCCCCGGTGACCGGGGCCTTGAACTGGCCCTCCCAGCGCACCACGAACCAGTTCTTGTCCAGGGCGGGCGGCATCGGGTTGTCACGCCACGGCAGGTTGTCCGGGTTGCCGGTCCACGGGATGCCCCAGTCCAGGTTGACCTGTGACTCGCCGCGCACCATCACTGGGATCGCGTCCGGGGCGCCCGCGTGCCGGGAGTCGTTGAAGTACGAGGCGCGGACGCCGTGCGGGGCGCCCTCCCGGGAGTTGTAGGCGAGGTTGACGCCCGCCGATCCGCCGACGGTCTGGAACGCCGGCCCGGCGGCCTCGACGTGCGCGTTGCCGTTGAACAGGTTCACCGTGACCGGGCCCAGGTGGTCGGTCGGTGCCGGCCCCGGGTCGCCGACCCGCTGGTTGACCGTGAAGTGCCCGACCCACTGCGGCGGCGTGGCGGTCGTCCCGCCGGACACCGCGGTCGCCGCCGTCCAGGTGTACCGGCCACCGTCGTGCAGCACGTGCTTGGGGACCGTCCACTGCGGCTGGTCGAGGCACCCGGAGTCCACCACGCTGCCGGATCGGCCGTCGAACCCGGTGGAGACCTTGAAGCAGTAGAGGACGCCGTCACCGGCCGCGGCCACCTGCAGCGCGGGCGTCTCCGTCCCCACCACGGCGCCGTCGACCGGGGACACCGGGCTGGTCTGCGGCGCCTCCTGGGCTGCGGCGCGCTCGCGCCCCCGTTCGTCGGAGCGCGGATCCCCGCTGGCCGCCAAGGGCGCGAAGTCGGCCTTCGGCTCCCGCAGTTCGGCCTGCGGCTGCTGCCCGGCCGCCGACGGGACCGACAGGATCGGCAGATCCCGCGGCACCGCTCTCGATGCCACGGATCCGGATGAGGACGCGGGCGCGGGCGCGGACGCCTGCGCCGGTGGCAGGCCTCCCGCCTGTGCCAACGGAGCCACCAGCGCCGTCGCCACCACGAACACGATCCACCGGAACCGCGAGCGCGCGGACGACCGCGCCATGCCGGCACCTCTGGACAAAGCCCCCTCCAACCCCGTTGACGTCCGCCGGACCCGCGGCACGGCAGGACGCGTGTCCACGCTCCTCCGGTCCCGACCGGAGGACTCGGGCAACGAATCCTCCGCGAACGACGGACCCCACGGAACAGGGCCGGTACACCTTGGCCGGATCCACCGAACCGCCGTGCCTCCAAACGGAACACCGGTCACAGCGTCCGGCTGTCACCGCCCGGACACTCCTGTCAGGGACATGTTCAATAACATGCCCGCAGGTATCCCTAAGCGGAGTCGTGGAACGGCCCGGCGCCCGCGACCCACTTGGCCGAAAACCGTACGGCCGGTCACCCCTTCGATCGGCCGGCCAGCCGATCAGGGCCTCGGTGGGCAGTCGGATGGTCCGCGCGGCGACCCGGGGACCGACGGCCGGGCAAGGGGGCGTAGGCGTTCAGGCCCGAGAGCGCCCCTGCTCCGCTCAGGCGGCCGGCGGTCCGGCCAGGACGCAGTCGCCGCACAGCGCGCCGGCCCGGTCGGGTGCGGCCCGGTAGATCAGGCAGCAGCTGCGGCGGCGGAAGCCGGTGCCGTCCGCGGCCACGGTGCCGGCCCCGCGCAGCGGCGGAACCGCCAGCAGGTGCCTGGTGAACTCCCTTTCCTCCAGGCCGAGTTCCGGCCGCGAGCGGGCGACGCCCGCGGCCGCGCCGTTGACCGCCGACGCGACGTTGCCCCAGCGGATCCGCGGTGAGACGGAGTAGGCGGCCACCGCTTCGCCCAGCTCCCGCACCGGCCCGTCCAGCACCTCTGCCACGAACCGCGCGGCGAGCTCGGCCCGGTCGGCGACGGGAACGGCGTCACGGGCGGGCAGCGACAGCGGGAACAGGCCGCCCGGTGTCGGCTGCCACCTCGCCTCCGGCAGCCCGTACCCGAGCAGCGCCCCGTCCAGGACGGCCACCGCGAACGCGGGTGAGAGCAGCCGCGCCACCAGCCCCAGGTGGGTCACCGAGGCCGCCACCCGCTGCTCGACCGCCTCGGGCGGACGGCCCCCCGCCGCCGCGAGGTGGTTCCGGGCGAAGGCCACCCGCTCCCCCAACACCGCTGGATCGTCGAGGAGTTCGGCCATCGGCCGCCACGGCACGGCGACTGCGCCGTCGTCATGGGTCTCATGGGCCCGGCGGGTCTCGTGGCTCCCCTCGGCCCCATGGGTCTCGTAGGCGAAGAACGGCCCGAGGGCCGCGACGCGCTGCGGCGTCGCGGCCCTCGGTCGGGTGTGCGTCACGCCGCGCCGACCGGCTCGGAGCCGGACTCGGCCGGGACCGCCGTGGCGGCCGCCGTACGGGCGTTGATCACTCGCTCGGCCATCGGTCCGAAGAGCAGGCCCAGCGCGGCCCACAGCAGCAGCTGCGCGGCCACCGAGTAGAAGCGGAACTCGAACAGGGTGTCCGCCGGGAAGCCCGGGTAGACGATGGCGCCCTTGTCGTCGGTCAGCGGCAGCGGCGTCTCGGTCGCGTGATGGCCGAACTGCTGGACGTTGTCGGCGAGTTCGCCGAGCGAGGGGAGCACCGCCATGACGATGCCGATCGCCGCCGCGAAGGCGCCGGCGGCGAGCAGGGTGGCGTTCCAGTTCCCGAACCGGGCCTGGAGGCGCTTGCCGAGCCAGACCGCCAGCACGAGGAACAGGAGCGAGCAGGCGACCATGGCCAGGTACAGGTTGCCGCGGTCGCGGATGGTGTCGGGGTGTCCGATGGCCGGCGGGTTGGCGGGGTACTTGACGAACGGCACGAGGTACAGGCCGAGGAACCCGCCCAGGGCCACCAGCATCGCCAGGTTGCGCGGGCGGAGCCTGCCGGTCCGGCCGAGGCACACGGTGTACGCCACCGCGAACAGCGCGCCCATCGCCGCACCGAACAGGATCATGCCGGCGCCGATGCCGACGTTGGCCTGGACGGTGCGGCTGAAGATGTCCGGTCCGCCCATGTCCATGGGCAGCCCGGCGGCCTTGTCCAGCAGGCCCTGCGCGTCGTCACGACCGCTCTCGTACTCGATCGCCGCGTTGATCTGCGGCTCGGCGAAGATCCGCGCGAAGACGAAGGCGAGCAGGCCGGCCACTGCGCCGGCGAGCACGCCGCGCAGGATGAGTTTCTTCTCCATGTCTGGTTGTTCGCTGCTTCCGCTCGTCAGTGGCAGGGGAAGCCGAGGAAGTGCCGCGAGTCGTGGACGAACTCGTGGATGTGCATGTCCTTGCCGAACACGGAGTAGGCACCCTGGTCGACGCCGATGAAGTAGTAGACGGCCAGCGCGAGGAACGCGGTGACGACGAGCCAGGCGACGGCCTTGGACGCCGGCACCACGACCGGGACGGGCAGGGCAGAGGGTCCGGGCATACTGGTGCTCACGGTGGAGCCTCCTTCGGGGATCGTGCGTCCCGCTCTTGTTGGGGCGAATCGTGATGGCGTCGTATCTGACTCGCGGGCCGTCCCGAAGGGCGATCCGCTCACAGTGGCGCGACCGTGCCGGAGTTCCACCGGCTTCCTTACGCCATCACTACATCCGGCAGAGTAGGCCTGCCCGCCGGGGCCGTCAATCGGCCTCGAAGCGCACGGTGGGCTCGAAGTTGGCGCGGCGGGCCGCTCGGCGGAAGACGGTCAGGACGGCGGGCCCGACGACGAGCACGGCGGTCAGGGTGGTGACGGCGCGGCCGGTGTCCCAGCCGAGCGACGTGGCGAGGTCGAACAGCAGGTAGCGGTGCCACTGCTCGGTGAAGGGCAGACCGGGGAGGTAGGCGATCGAACTGTTCGGGTCGGTGGAGAACGGCCAGAAGGACAGGTTGAGCAGGAAGCCGAACAGGTAGCCGGAGAAGGCCCCGTACACGGCCAGCACGGGCACCTCCACCCGGCGGCGCCGGGTCTTCGGCAGCAGGCCGGCGAGCATGCCGACGAAGGCGCAGCCGAACATCTGGTACGGCATCCAGGGACCGACTCCGCCGGTGAGCAGGGCGGAGGCGAACAGCGAGGTGCAGCCGAGGGTGAAGCCGAAGCCGGGGCCGAAGACGCGGCCGGCCAGGACGAGGATGAAGAAGACCGTCTCCACACCGGCCGTCCCGGCGCCGAGGGGTCGGAGCCCGGCGTTGACGGCGGACAGGACGCCGAGCATGGCGAGCGCCTTGGCGTCGATGCCGCCGGCCGAGATCTCTGCGATGACGACGGCGAGGACCAGGACGAGCAGGACGGCGAAGATCAGCGGCGGGGCGTAGTTGGAGCCGAACTTCCCGGGTGCGACGACGAACGGCCAGGTGAAGGCGACCAGGCCGATGAAGGCGGCCAGGGCGACGACGACGCGGGCCCGGCCGGGGATCCGTACGGCGGTCATCGCGCGGCCTCCGCCGGTTCGAGGGCCTCGGCGACCTGCCGGGGCGTCAGGTAGCCGAGTGGGGCGAGGATCTTGGCGGTCTGCGGGGCGAAGGTGGGCGAGGCGACGATGACCTGGGCGGTCGGCCCGTCGGCGACGATCTCGCCCTCGGCCATCACCACGACGCGGTCGGCGGCGGAGGCGACGAACTCGACGTCGTGGGTGGAGACGACGACCGTACGGCCTTCGGCGGCGAGCGCGTCCACGATGCCGGTGAGCGCCTCCTTGGCGTGGTAGTCGAGCCCCCGGGTGGGTTCGTCCAGCAGCACGACCCTTGGTGCGGCGGACAGTTGGATCGCCAGGACGAGGGCCAGCTTCTGCCCCTCGGAGAGGTCCCGGGGGTGGGTGTCGTCCGGGATCCCGGGGGCCAGGCGGTCCAGGATCTGCCGGGCGGTCGGCCCGTCGGCGCCCTCGGCTTCGGCATCGCTCTGGGCGAGTTCCCGGGCGACCGTCTCCAGGTACAGCAGGTCGGTGGGGGTCTGCGGGACGAGCCCGACCAGCTGCCGGGCCCTGGCCGCGGGCAGGCGCTTGGGGTCCTCGGCCTTCCCGCTCCCGGCACCGGTGACCTTCACGCTGCCGCCCTGGCGGGGCCCGGAGCCCTGGAGGGCCCACAGCAGCGAGGACTTGCCGGAGCCGTTGCGGCCCATCAGCGCCATGACCTCGCCCGCGCGCAGGTCCAGCCGGACGTCCCGGACGGCGGCCACAGGCCCGTACCGGACCACCACGCCCTTCGCCTCCAGCACCGGTTCCCCCGCCGCCGCTGCCCGGCGCGGCGGGGGAACCGGTACGTCCGTGAGCCGCTCCCGCAGCGGTGCGGCGGCGCGGCGGGCGTCCCGGACGGACAGCGGCAGCGGCCGCCATCCGGCCAGGCGGCCGAGGTCGACGACGGGCGGCGCGATCGCGGTGTCCCGGAAGACCTCGGCGGGCGGACCGTGCACGACCGTCCCGTCCCCCGGCAGGTAGGCGACGCGGTCGGCGTACTGGACGACGCGCTCCAAGCGGTGCTCGGCCAGCAGGACGGTCACCCCGAGGTCGTGGACCAGCCGGGTGATCGCGGCCAGCACCTCCTCGGCCGCCGTCGGGTCGAGCGCGGAGGTCGGCTCGTCCAGGACCAGCACGCGGGGGTGCGCGGTGAGGACTGATCCGATGGCGACGCGCTGCTGCTGGCCGCCGGAGAGCTCGTGCAGGGCGCGGTGGCGCAGCTCGGCCAGGCCGAGCAGGTCCAGGGTCTCCTCGACCCGCTTGCGCATGACCTCCGGGGGGATCGCCAACTGCTCCATGACGTAGGCGAGTTCCTCCTCCACCGTGTCGGTGGTGAAGCCGGCCGACGGGTCCTGTCCCACGACGCCGACCACGTCGGCGAGTTCTCTCGGCGGGTGGTGGGTGGTGTCCCGGCCGTCCACGGTGACCCGGCCTCGCAGGGTGCCGCCGGTGAAGTGCGGCACGAGGCCGTTGACGGCGCCGAGCAGGGTGGACTTGCCCGCCCCGGTACGGCCGACCACCAGGCAGAGCTCGCCCTCCGGGATGTGCAGGTCGACGTCGCGCAGGACGGGCGTGCTCTCGCCGTCGTACACCACGCCGACCCGGTCGAATCGGATCACGTGCTCACCTCGGAGGTCGTGCGGTCGGTGCGGGTCCGTACGGGCGGCTTCGGTGCGGCCGGTGCGGTCCGTTCGGACGTGCGGCCGGGCGGCGGCGAGACGATCCCGGCCGCGCCCGCCAGGAGCAGGGCGAGCACCGGGACGAGCGGCAGCGTCGGCCAGGTCAGCGGGTAGAGGGAGGGGTTGAGGTCGGTGGCGTCGTAGCCGACGGTGGCGAAGAGCAGCACGGCGGCGGCCACTCCGCAACCGGCCACGCCCCACTCCGCCGCCCGCCAGCGGTCCGGCCGGTAGGTGGTGCGCCGCACCCGGCGCCCGCCGAGCAGCAGACCCGCCACGCAGAGCACGGCACCCGCGAGGAAGGCGGGCAGGCCGAGCGCGGCCGGGGCCGTCCCGTCCAGCAGTCCGTACACCCCGGCGCACAGGCCGCACATGCCGAGCAGCATCAGCACCCCGGTGAGCCGGCGGGAGCGGCGCGAGGCGGTGCCGGAACGCCCGTAGCCGCGCGAGTCCATCGCGGCCGCGAGGCCCAGCGAACGCTCCAGCGCGTCCTCCAGGACCGGCACCACGATGCTGTGCAGGGCGCGGACGCCCTTGCGCCCCCCCGCACGCAACCTCCGTGCCCGGGCGACCCGTTGGACGCTCTGCACCAGCTGGGGCGCGACGCTGAGCGCCACCGTCACGGCGACGCCGAGCTCGTACAGGGCCCCGGGCAGGACGCGCAGGGACCGCTTGGGGTTGGCGAGGGTGTTCGCGGCGCCGATGCAGCAGATCAGACAGGCCAGCCGCAGCCCGTCGAAGGCCGCCGAGAGCGTGGCCTCCAGCGAGACCGGGCCGCCGATCCGGATCCCCGCGTACCAGTCGGGGGTGGGGATGTGCGGCAGGGAGAAGAGCAGGTGGTCGTGCGGGGTGATACCGGTGGCGAAGACGCATCGGAAGACCACCCGGATCGCCACCACCGTCAGCGCCAGCCACAGGTAGTAGCTGAACCCGCGGGCCCACGGGGCCTCGCTGCGGCGGGCGGTGACCACGTAGCCGAGCACGGCGAGGACGAGCAGGAGCAGCAAGGGGTTGGTGGTGCGGCTGGCCGCGGTCGCCAGGGCGAGCGCCCAGGCCCACCAGGCCAGCGGGTGGAGGTTGCGCGGGGCGCGCCGGCCCCCCGCACCCCGCCCGGCGGCACGCGGAGGGGAGCCGGGACCGCGGGTGTCGAACGTGCTCACCGGATCACTCGGCCCGTCGGCGACGGCGCCGTGCGGCCACGACCGTGGCCACGCCCAGCGCCACGACGAGGACCGACCCGAGTACGGCGGGAACCACCGAGCCGGAGTCGTGCGGGGCGTCGGCCACCGGGTCGGCGTCCACCACCCCGCCTGGCACGGCGGGCGCGGACGTCGCCCCGGCCGCGGCCACGGCCGTCTGCGGTGTCGGCCCGTCACTCGGGGTCTCGGTCGGCGGGGCGGTGGACACCTCGGCCGGAACCGGCGTGGGCTCGGGCGCGCCCGGCGGGGTGATGCCGTCCGCGGGGGTGTCGGCGGCACCCGTACCCGTACCCGCTCCCGGGGTCGCGGCGGGCGCGGGCGGACGGGCTCCGCCCGGCCGGGGTGCGGCCGGGGCCGGGGCACCCCCGGTCGAGCCGGAGCCGCCGCCACGCGTCGTACCGCTGCCGCCCGTCGTGCCCGATCCGCCCGCTGTACCGGATCCGCCCGCCGCTCCGCCGGAGCCGCCCGTCGTGCCCTGGCCCGGGTCGGCCGGCTGCCCGCCGGGACTGGGGTTGTGGGCCCGGACGCTGTCCGGCGGGAAGGTCGGACGCCCCTCGGTGCCCTCCACGTTGGTGCCGCCGTAGATCCACAGGTCGACGCTGCCGGGCTTCGGCTGGTAGAGCATCGCCCCGAGTTGGCTGTAGGACCATTCGTTCTGGCCCGGATCGGCGTGCCAGTACGACCAGTACGCGGTGGCCGGAGGTGTCAGGACGCACTTCTCCTGGTCCGGGGTCGGGAACTGCTTGCCGCCCTGGTAACCGCTGTAGCCGATCCGGCAGATGAAGGCCGGGCCGTCGTGGCCGGTGCCGGTGGTCTTCCAACCCCCTTGGTTCAGCAGGGTGTAGCCGGTGGTGGGCGTGGAGCCGCAGGAGCGCAGCAGCGGGCCGCCCCACTTGCTCAGGTCCACGGCGAGGACGACCCCGGAGGTCGGGGTGCACTGCTCCATCGGCAACGGCGCAGCGGCAGCCGGGACCGCGCCCACGGCGAGGCCGCCGAATGCCAGCGCCGAGGTCAGTGCCGCCGCCCCGGACAGCCGGGCGAGCCGCTGCCCGAGTCCCCGGCTCACCGGTGACGCCCCGGGGCGGCCGTCCGGCGGCGACGGGCGACGATGACGGCAGCGGCACCGAGCGCGGTCAGCGCACCGGCGGCCGCCGTCAGCGCCAGTGCCTGGGTTCCGGTGCTCGCGAGGTGGTCCGAACCGGTCTGCACCGGGACGCCTCCGGCCGCATCGGCACCGCCGGACGACGGGGCGTCGACACCACCGGACGACGGCGCGCCGGTGGTCGGGCCGGGCCCGGTCGTGGTGGGCGAGCCCGTCGGGGTCCCGGAGGACGTGGTCGTCAGGGTGGAGGTGCCGGTCGGGGTGGGCGTACCGGACGGAGTGGTGGAGGGAGTACCCGTCGGGGTGACCGTACTCGTCGGGGTCGGCGTGCCGGACGGAGTGGTGGACGGCGTCCCGGTCGGCGTCGGCGAGCCGCCGAGGTCGCGGGACAGCGTGCCGAAGGAGATGCCGGTGGCGCCGCCGAGCACCTGCGTGGACGCCCGGACGTCCGACCCCCGCTGCCCGGTGGAGGCGACGTTGAACCCGCCGTCACCGTTCTGCTGCCCGGCGAGGAAGTCGAGCGCCTTGGCGATCTGTCCGCCGTAGGCGGCCTTGCGCAGCGTCATCCCCTGGACGGCCAGCGCGGCCGAGTTGGTGGAGTTGCCGGCCGCGCCGGGGAAGCCGCCGTCGGGCAACTGCCGTGCGGCGAGCCAGCCGAGGCCCTTCTCGACCGCCTGGGCGGCCTCGTCCCCGGGGACCAGGGCGAGGGCCATGACGGCCATGGCCGTGCTGTCCACATCCGCGTCACCGGCGGCCGGGATCAGGCTCGGCCAGGACCCGTCCGGGTGCTGGAGGCTCCTCAGATAGCCGATCGCGGGAGCGGCACCGGTCGACTCTCCGGCCCGGAGCTGGGCCATGACGGCGAGCGCCTGGGAGAAGACCGAGGTGGCGTAGGTGTAGTTGCCCGGGGCGTCGCAGCCCGTGCTCGCGTCGGCCTTGGTGCACACCATCGCGGCGAGGGCGGCGATCAGGTCGTGGCCGCCGAAGTTCCGCGGGTTGCGGCCGACCGCCTCGGCGAGCAGCGCCTCCTTGCCGATGGACCCGCCGCCGGCGTACTCGGTGCCGATGGCGGTCCAGTCGTTGACGGTGCGCGCGCTCGCGTCCTTGCCCTGCTGGTCCAGGAAGTCGACGATCCTGCGCAGCGCGGCGTCGTCCGTACCGGTCGCGGCGAGGGCGTAGGCCCCGTCGATGGTCAGGCCGAAGTCGGCGAAGGCCGGGAACCCCTCGTAGTAGTGACCGTCCGTCAGGCGGGACGGGTCGGTGAGGTAGGCACTCCCCTTGGCGGCGTCCGGCTTCCTCCCGGCAGGCGGGGTCGGTGTGGCGGTGGGGCCGTCCGCGTCGTGCCGGGCGGTGGTGAGGTCGGCACCGGTCAGGGCCGGGATCGTCGGCCGGGCTGCCGCGCTCTCGGGGTGCCCCAGCAGGACCGTACCGCAGGCGGCGACCGCGACGGCACCGGCGACCACCAGCGAGGCGAGGTCCCGGTTTCTGTGACGTGTACGACTGCTGCTGACCCTCACGACGACTCCCTGGTCGGTCGACACGGGAGAAACGGCGCAGCCGACGGCCGCCCACGGGGAACACGGGACCGTCGAGACCACGTCGTAGTCCGCGACGACGCAAGTGCTGTGTGAACACACCCCCGGTCCAGGCATTCCGGCTCACCCACCCTCAGGTGGGTCCACGGTTGCGGGTCAGCGCCGGAGTTGGACCGGCTTCCCCTGAATGCCGAGGGCAAAAAATCGGTTCATCAGACCACGTTGACCGAAGCAGAGTCAATGAGGCGTCAGCGGTGGCCGAGCGGGAGGACCCGGGTGCGGCACCGGGGCTGACGCGCAGCGGTGGGGGGGTCACCGGTGCCCCGGCCCCTCCCGGGAGAGGAGCCGGGGCACCGGTCGGCGTCCGCGGTTCAGGACGCGGTTCAGGACGCGGTTCAGGGCGCGGTGATGCCCGGCTGGGCACCGGCGCCGAAGGACCAGCCCTCGACGTCGCCGGGTGCCGGGTTGTAGCTGCCCGCGCCCAGGTTGCTGTACGACCAGGGGCCGCCGTGCTGGGCGTGCCAGTACGACCAGTAGGCGCTGCCGGTCGGGTTGGTGCAGGTCGTCGGCAGGGCGTTGATCGTGCAGACGAAGCCCGGGAAGCGCGGGTGGAAGGAGTACGAGAAACCGGCCCCGGTCAGCGCGGCCAGGCCGCTGGCCGGGTCGCCGGGCGCACAGCCGGTCTGGACGCCGCCGCCGACGGCGGTGAAGTCGACCACGACGGTGACCCCGGTGGTGCCGGTGCAGGCGTCCGCCCGCGCCTGCGGGGCCTGGACGGCGGAGACGCCGAGCAGGCCGGCCGTGAGGGCCGCCGCAGCGGCGATCGACCCGAGCGTACGGCGGGCCGGGCGGGCACGGCGGGCCGGGCGGACCGCGGTGAAGGTGTCGGTCATCGGTGAAATCCTCCTGGAGTCAGGCTCGTTCAGCGCACGGCCGTGGGCGTGGCCGTGTCCCTGGCCGTGTCCGTGGCCGGGCAGGCGAGGGTAGGGGCGCCGGGGCGTGCACCGGCGGCGGACAGCGTGGCCAGCGGGGTGCCCGCGAGGCCGAGGACGGCCTGTGCCGTGGCCCGGGCGCCGTTGCCCGCGTTGAAACCGCTCGCGTCGTAGGCGACGGCGCCGCGGACCGCCTGGTCGGCGGAGCAGTCCTGCTGGAACTTGACCAGCCGGCTCCAGCCCTTGAACCCGGCGGCCAGGCGCCCGCCGGAGAACAGCGCCTGGGTGGCCAGGCCGGTGGTGTTGGCGTTGGAGGCGGTCGCCCCGGCGGCCGCGAACCCGCCGTCGCCGTTCTGGTGGGCGGTGAGCCAGCCGAGTCCCGTGTTCGCCTTGGCGGCGCGACCGGTGGCGGCGAGGGCCTGGACGGCGAGCGCGGTGGCGTCGGGGTCGCTGGTGCAGGCGGCCTGGCCGAAGGAGACCGGGAAGCCGCCGTCCGCGCACTGGCTGTTCGCCAGGAAGTCGACGGCCGCCGCCGGGGCGTCACCGGGCGTGCGGTGCAGGGCGATCAGGGCGAGGGACTGGCCGAAGGCGTTGCTGTAGTCGCCCCACTGGGAGCGGTCGGAGAAGCGGCCTCCGGCGGTCTGCAGCGAGCGCAGCCGGGCCGGCAGGTCGACGCCGCCGAAGGCCGTCGGGTCCCCGCCGCGGACCTCGACGGCGAGCAGCAGCTTGGCGGTCGCGCCCGCATAGGCCTCGGTGGTGCCATCGCCGAGGTAGCCGCTGATGACCTCGGGCTTCGCCAGCCAGGCGGTGGCCTTCGCGGCGGCGTCGTCGGAGCTGCGCGAGGCCGCGAAGGCCAGCACGGCGTCGATGGTCAGGCCCTGGTCGGGGTAGGCGGTCCCGTTGAAGACGGACTCGAAGTGGTCGCCGCCGACGAGCTGGCGGGCCAGCCAGCCGCCCGCGGCGGCGTCGGGGCGGAACGTCCCGGACGAGGTCGGGGCGGCGGGCGCGGCACTCGCGGCGGTGGCCGCCGGGAGCGCGGCGGCAAGGGCGAGGGCGGGTATCGCGAGCAGACCGAGGGTGCGGCGGAGCGCGGGCATGGAGACCTTTCCGGGCCCGCACACAGGGGCCCGGAGGGCCTCGGCGACGCACCGGGCAGCCCTCTGAGCTCCGGCCCGCAGACCACGACGGGAGGAGTGGACGACACACCTCCGCCGACGGGTACTCGGGCTCGCCACCGACGCGGAGTCGGAGGCCTACCGTTGCGGGTCAGCGCCGGACTCGAACCGGACTTCCCCCGAGGGCGGAGTCACAACTTGACGGCCCATCATGGCGATACGGAAAAGATCCGGTCAAGGGTTCGAGCGCGACACCACGGCGCCCGGCAGGCGTGAGGAGTGGCCCACGCGGCGCGCAGCGCCACCACGCGCAGCGGAGCGGCCGGCGGCCGGCGGACCGGTCAGGTGCCCGGGTGGGCGGCCGCCCAGCCGTGTTCGAGCAGCGCGAAGGCCTCGTCGGCGGCTCGGCGCGGGTCGGCGTGCCGCAGGACGAGGCTGCGGGCCTCCAGGGCGAAGCGGGCCAGGGCGGCGCAGCTGACGTCGTCCTCGGGCGCGCCCACCGCCTCGGCGACGGCCCTGGCCAGGGCCGCTTCGTGGCGCGTCCACATGCGCTGGGCGTAGTCGCACAGTGCGGGGGTCTCCTGCACCAGGCGCGTGAAGTCGGCGAACCGCGGGTCGGTGGCGTGGACGGCGAGCTGGGTCTGCTTCCGCAGCATGTGCTCGCGGAGGGCCCGGGGGATCGACGTGCCGGGGGCGCGGTCGCGCACGGCAGCGACGAGTTCTGCCTCCAGTTCGTCGTCCTGGTCGAAGACCAGGGCTTCCTTGCCGGAGAAGTGTTTGAACAGGGTGGTCACCGAGACGTCGGCGTGGTCGGCGACGTCCTTGACGCCGACCTGGTCGTAGCCGCGTTCGAGGAAGAGTTCGAGTGCGGCGTCGGCCAGGGACTGGCGGGTCTGGGCCTTCTTGCGCTCGCGGCGCCCGGTCGGTTCGGTCACCCGCCCACCGTACCGCGAAGTGCATTCGCTGCAAAAGTGTAGTCATTGCACTTATTGAGCGAGTGTGGTTTCTTGGTGATGCGCCGGGCCACCCGGCGACCGACCCACCTCCCGAGGGGCACTTCCATGCACTCTGCCCGTGATCCCCGCATCGCCATCGTCGGCGCCGGCCTCGGCGGCCTCACCTGCGCCCGAGTCCTCCAGCAGCACGGCCGCTCCGTCACCGTCCTCGAACGCGAGGCATCCGCCGCTTCCCGCCCGCAGGGCGGCTCCCTCGACATGCATCCCGGCACCGGGCAGGCCGCGCTCGGTGCGGCGGGGCTCCTCGACCGGTTCCACGCCCTCGCCCGCCCCGAAGGAGACGAGTGGCGCGTGCTCGACTTCGCCACCGCCACCCTCCTGGCACAGCAGGGGCCCTCCGCCGACGGCGGCCGACCGGAGATCGACCGAGGCCAGCTGCGCGGTCTGCTCCTGGACTCGCTCACCGAGGGCACGGTGCGGTGGGACCGTGCCGTCACCGGCGTCACCCCGCTGGCGGACGGCACCTGCCGGCTGCACTACGGCGACGGCACCGCCGAGGACTTCGACCTGGTGGTCGGTGCCGACGGCGCCTGGTCCCGGGTGCGCCCGGCCCTGTCACCCGCCGTACCCGCCTACACCGGCGTCACCTTCGTCGAGGCCGGATTCGACGACTGCGACACCCGCCATCCCGACCTCGCCCGGCTGGTCGGCAACGGATCGATGCTGGCGAAGGGCGCCGGACGGTCCTTGGTCGCCCAGCGCAACAGCAACGGCCACATCCGCGCCTACATCGCGCTCCGCGCGCCCGAGGACTGGCACGAGGCCGCCGGTGTCGACCTCGGCGACCAACGGGCCGTGCAGGAACATCTGTTGACGCTGTTCGACGACTGGGACGAGAGCCTGCGCTACCTCCTGCGCAACAGCGACCGCGGGTTCGTCCACCGGTCCCTGTTCGTCCTGCCCGCCGCGCACACCTGGGAGCACGTCCCCGGCGTCACACTGCTCGGCGACGCCGCGCACCTGATGCCACCCGTCGGGCTGGGCGCCAACCTCGCCATGCTCGACGGCGCCGACCTCGCCCACGCCCTCGCCGCCGAATCCGGCGTCGACGACGCCGTCCGCGCCTACGAGAACGTCATGCTGCCGCGCTCGATCGAGGCCGCGACGGGCAGCGCGCAGGGGCTCGACCACCTCGTCCCCGCGACGGCCTCCTGAAGCACCGTACGGTGGGGCGGCCGGGCGGCGCCGACTACGACGACGCTCCGCCCGTGGCCAGCGCGGTTCGCGCCAGACCGCGCAGCCAGGCGTGGGCCTGGTCGGTGTCGTAGCGCTGATGCCACGACAAGTACACCTTCGCCGAGGGTAGTTCGAGCGGGAGGGGGAGCACGACCAGGCCGAGGTCGGCGACCGCGGACCGGGTGGTGGCCTCGGGAACGGTGATCACGAGATCGGAGCCGCGCGCGAACCCCACCGCGGCCGCCTCCGTGGGCGCGGTCGCCACCACGCGGCGGGTGAGGCCGAGCCCGGCGAGGGCGTCGTCGAGGGCGTTGCCGAGGTTTCCGCGTCGCGAGACGGTGACGTGCTCGGCGGCGGCGTACCGCTCCGCGGTGACGGTCCCGCCACGGGTGAGGGGGTGCCCCCGCCTCACCACGACGACGAGACGGGACTCGCCCACGTTCTCGGCGCGGACGTCCGGTGCGCTCGGCCGGTTGGCGTTCGCCTCCAGGTCGACCTCGCCGCGCCGCAACTCCGGGGTGTCGACGCTCGATTCCGCGACGAAGCGCAAGCGCACGCCCGGCGCCTCTTCGCGCACGGCCGCGAGCAGTGCGGGGCCGCTCAGGGCGACCAGGGAGTCGTGCCAGCGGAGCGTGAAGGTGCGCTCCAGCGTTGCCAGATCGAGTTCACGGCTCGGTGCCAGCACGCCCTGAACCTGGTGCAACAGCTCGTGCACCTGAGCCCGCACCGCGATCGCGTACGGCGTCGGGGTCATCGTGCGGCCGGTGCGCACCAGGATCTGGTCCCCGGTCGTGCGCCGGATCCGGCCCAGACTCCGGCTCATCGCGGGGGCGGTGACATGCAGGCGCGCCGCCGCCCCGGCCACACTGCCCTCCTCCAGCAGCGCGTCGAGCGCGGCGAGCAGGTTCAGATCCAATTGCATGCGAGTCACTCTAGACGTGCTTGACATGCATTTGAAGTCAATCACCGGGCTGTCTACCGTTGAGGCGAAAGCGCAGGAAGCAAAGCGCAGTTCGGCCCTCGACCGGCCCTCGACCGGCTGTCGCGCGGCTCTCGACCGGCCTCGACACCCCTCCTCAGACAGGAGTACCACCATGTCCGAAACGCCTCGGACCACCGACGTCGCCTCCTCGGACGCCGACCTGCTCACCCGCACCGCGAACGCCGTCCGCGAGGCGGGTTCGGCGCTGCGCGAGCGCTTCGGCGAGGTGGTCCACCACCGGACCCGCGAAGAGCTGATGCACGCGCTCGCCGCCAACGACGACACGGCCCTCGCCATCCTGCGCCCCCGGCTCACCCACCTGCGCCCGGACGCCCGCTGGGTGGAGGACGAGCTGGACGGCGGGGCGCTGCCGCCCGGCGAGTGGTGGGTCGTGGATCCGGCCGAAGGCAACGTCAACCACCTGCACGCCCTGCCGGAGTGGGCGGTGACCGCCACCCTCGTCCGCGACAACCGGCCGGTGCTCACCGTGGTCCACCTGCCGTTGACCGGCGAGACCTACACCGCGCTCACCGGCGCGGGAGCCCACCTCGACGGACGGCCGCTCCACGTCTCCCCCACCGCGGACCTCGGCCTGGGCATCGTGGCCACCAGCCAGGCCCGGCCGGACGAGGACGAGACGGTCGTACGGCGCGTCGGCTCCTCGATCACCGCGATGCTCTTCGACGCGCTCGTCGTCCGCACCGCCGTGCCCGCGACCCTGCACCTGGCGAACGTGGCCGCCGGCCGCATCGACGCCTTCTGGCAGTTCGCCGGCGCCCGCGCAGACCTGCTGCCCGGGGCACTGCTCGTCACCGAGGCCGGTGGACGGATCTCCGACGCCGAGGGCCGCCCCTGGACCCCGCAGAGCGGGAGCTTCCTGGCCGCCGCGCCCGGCATCCACGCCGAGGCCGTCGCCACGCTCTCCCGCTGACCCGCACCACTACCGCACACACGGAAGGACCACATCATCATGACCACGATCGCCGTTCTCGGAACCGGCCGCGTCGGCGGCAACCTCGCCGCCGCCCTCACCCGGGCCGGGCACCAGGTGGCCGTAGCAGACCGCACGCCGGGCGCCGCCGCCGAAGCCGCCCGGACAGCCGGGATCGTCATCAACGCCACCCCGGGCGCCGGCTCGCTGGACCGGCTCATCGCCCTGCGCGAGGAACTGCGCGGCACGATCCTCGTCGACGTCTCCAACGCCACCACCGACGGGCCGGACGGACTGCCCGCCGACCTGCTCTACCCCGGATCGAGCCTCGCCGAGCAACTCCAGGAAGCACTCCCCGAAACGCGCGTCGTCAAGACCCTCAACACCATGCTCTTCCCGGTGATGACCGCGCCGGCCACACTCACCCGGCCCCCGACCGCGTTCCTCTCCGGCGAGGACCCGCAGGCCAAGCAGACCGTCGGCGACCTGCTCACCGACCTCGGCTGGCGGAAGGAATGGATCACCGACCTCGGCGGAATCCGGACCGCCCGCGCCACCGAGGCCGCGATCCTCTTCGTCCCGCACGTCATCCGCTCCAGCGGATTCACACCCTTCGCGATCTCGATCGCCCGCTGACGTCGCTTCTCCGGTCACCCGCGCGATATCCCGTTTCGAAGTATCGCCATACTGACGCCATGCACAACACCTCCCACCCAGTGGTCCGACAGGCGCCGTTTCCGTTCCCCGACGGGCGGTTTCCGCCCGATCTCGGCGCCGTGGTCCAACGGACCGTCGGGGAAGGACGCCTGCCGGCGCTCGTGGTCGTCCACGACAGCGACGGCGACTGGCTGATCGGGGACAGTGTCAACGATCCGAACCTCCCGGACGCCAGCGGGCTGTACTGCCTCGCCTGCCTGGTGGAGGGGGATGCCTCCATCTCCGAGACCGCGACCCTGCCGCCCGGCTTCGCGGCCTACCGGAACGGGCCCGGCCTGCCCTGGACGATCGAACCGTTCCGCTACGGGGACGGCGAAGGCTGAACGTCGGGCTCACAGCTGGAACTCAGCCGTGGAACCGCAGAGGTTCTGGATGTCAGGGGCATCCGGTTGGATGAGCACGTGGCTGTCCATGACGTAGCTCGCCAACTCCCCTCCATCGCTGACCTGCGGAACCTGTGCCGCTCACTGGCGATGCTCGACGCGATCTTGAGCCCGGACTGGGAGGGCCGGTACCACTCCTTCAACGCCGGCTGGGCCGACGGCGAGGAGATGTCGTCGATGCGCAACGGGTCGGGCGACGAGTACTCCATCGTGTTCTCGGCGGCCGGGGCCTATATCCGCGGTTTCGACCACGAAGCGCCGATGAGCCCCTACCGCAACGATGGTGAGCCCTGGCCGGGAGTGGTCGACGAGGTCCCGGAGGTCTTCAAGCCGTTCGTCGAGGAGCCGGCGTTCACCGACGAGGACGACGTCCCCGTCGTGACGGCCTGCCTGTGGCGGGAGGCAACGGATGACCGGTGGCGGCACGGCGTGATCGACTTTCCCTCCGGGTGTTCCGACCCCGACGGGGCAGCGGGTCTGTTCGAGCTCCTGGTCGACCGTTCGCCGGAGGCGTTCCAACGCTTCGCCGAGGACTACTACGAGGTTCCCGTGGACCTGGACGCGGTGCGCGACGTGTATGCCCTGCGACCGCTGAGCCAGAAGCTCGTGTCATCGCTGAACGGGGAGGTCACCCTCGCGGACCTGGCCGAGGACATCGCCGAGATCGGCTACCCGCGGCCGGGCCGGGACGGGATCTGAGTTTCCATCGTCGGAGACGCGTCACCGTCGGCCGCGCCAGCGGGAGCGCCCTCCGCCCGAGGCCCTGACGGAGGGGCCCGGTCGCCCGCGGGGCGGGCGACCGGGTGGTGGCACGGCGGGAGTTGGCGAGGGGTCGGCCGTGCGGGCCCGGCTCAGGGGAAGAGGAGGACCTGGTACGTGCCGTCGCTGCGGGTGACGGTGGACGTGACCCGCCAGCCGGCCGGGACGGAGTAGCCGATGATCCGGCCGCCCGGCTCCAGGATCACCACGTAGGCCATGGCCGTCGTGCCGTGCGGGGCGCCGCCGAGGTAGCTCACCACCGCGGTCTGTCCGTCGAGCAGGCCGCCGACGAGCACCCAGCCGGCCGGCAGGCCCTGGTTGGCGAGCAGGGCGACCCTGGCTCCGAAGGGGGCCCCGCCGAGGTACTCGATGAGCTTGTCGTGGTTCGCGGCGTTCTGGCTGATCACTGCCCAGCCGGCCGGGACGGGGTTGTACAGCGGGATCCGCGTCTGGGTCCCGAAGGCCGGGGTGGCGGCGGGGGCGGGGTGCGCGGCGGCCGGGGCGGGGTGCGCGAGCGGGGCGGCGCCGGCGGTACCGGCGCACCCGAGGAGCAGGGCGAGGACGGTGGCGCAGACGGCCAGGGCGGAGGTTCTTCGACGCATGGCGGTTCCTCTTCCGTGAGGACGGACGGGGTGGCACGTGCCAGGCTTCACGCTCCGCCCCGCCGGCACCGGGCGTCAACGCCGTCCGGCGCTTTGCCGGGGGCGCAGTGGCGCACCGGCGGCGGTCGGCGGTTGCGGACTCTGCGCCCGCACCCGACCGGTGGGTCGTCGCATCGTCGGCGCTGATCTGTGGCGGGGGCGGGGCGGGGGCAGGGGCCTCGCCGCCGTCCACCGGGGGCAGACGCCCTCCGGCCTCGGGCTATAGTGCGCCGGTGCGAGTACTGGTGGTCGAGGACGACGAGGACCTGCGCTTCGCCGTGGCCGCGGCGCTGCGCGGCGGCGGGCTGGCCGTCGACGAGGCGGCGGACCTGCCGGCCGCGGACGAGGCCCTGTTCGTCACGGACTACGACTGCGCGGTGTTCGACCGGATGCTGCCCGCCGGGGACGCCGTCGACTACGTCCGGCGGCTGCGGCGCGACGGGCGCACCGTCCCCGTGCTCTTCCTGACCGCCCGCGACACCGTCGCCGACCGGGTGGACGGCTTCGCCGGGGGCGGCGACGACTATCTGGTGAAACCTTTCGCCATCGCCGAGCTGGTGGCCCGGGTGCACAGTCTCTGCCGCCGCAGCGGGACGGTCCGCCCGCCCGTCCAGCACGCCGGCGACCTGGAGATCGACATGGCCCGCCGCCAGGTCCGCCGCGCCGGTGTCCTGCTGGTCCTGACCGGCAAGGAGTTCGCCGTCCTGGAAGTGCTGGCCGCCCGCGCGGACCAGGCCGTCTCCCGCGCCGAACTCATCGAGAAGTGCTGGGACGAGATGGCCGAGCCGAACTCCAACGTCGTCGAGGTCCTGGTCTCCCAGCTGCGCCGCAAACTGGGGGACCCCTGCCCGATCGTCACCGTCCGCGGCCTCGGGTACCGCCTGGCCACCGGCGGCGGCACCGGGTGCTGACCGCCGAGGCCCGGATCCGCCGCCTCCGGCTCCGGTTGACCGCCCTGTTCACCCTGACCAGCGCCGTCGGCCTGGTCGGACTGACCGCCTTCGCCGTCCACAGCGACACCACCGCGCGCAGCCGCCAGCTCGACACCGAACTGCGGATGCTCGGCAGCACGGCCGTCACCCAGCTCGGCTACGACGAACAGGACCAGCTCTTCGTCCACGACCTGCTGGACACCACGGACACCAACTGCCCCCAACTGACGGTCCTGGAACGGACCTCGGGCCGCTACACGGTGGCGCACGCCCCGCGGACCCCCTGCATACGCGCCACCGACGCCGACATCCACGACCTCGCCGTCCGCGCGGCCACGACGAACGCCACGGTCGAGGAGGAGCGCCGGGCCCAGGACGGCCGACCGGTCCGGCTGCTCGTCCGGCCCTTCCCCGGGCCGGACGGTGAAACCCCCGGCGGCGCCGTGGTGGTGGCCGCCAGCACCGCCACCGACCCGGCGCAGCACCAGCTGCGCGTCCTGCTGATCACCGGCAGCCTGGTGCTGGTGTCCCTGTCAGCGGTGGCCGGGCACCTGCTGGCCGGCCGCGCCATCCGCCCCGCGCTCGCCACGCTCCGGCTCCAGGAGCAGTTCCTCGCCGACGCCGCCCACGACCTGCGCACCCCGGCCGCCACGCTGCGCGCCCTCGCCGCCACCGCCCTGCGGGAAACCGGCCTGCGGGAAACCGCCCTGCGGGAGCCCGGCCTGCGGGAAACCGCCCTGCGGGAGCCCGGCCTGCGGGAGCCCACCCGGCCCGGCGACGCCCAGCCGCAGGACACCGTCCGCACCAGTGCGCTGCAGCGCACGGAACGCCTGGCGGCCCGGATGGGCGACCTCGTCGACGGGCTGCTCACCCGGGCCAGGCTCGTGGCGGGCATCAGCGCGCCCGTGCGCGAGCCCCTGCGGCTCGACCAGCTCGTCGAGGCGGTCGTCGACGACACCGACACCGGCGGGCACCGCGTCACCGTCCGCACCGAACCGGCCGTCGTCACCGCCGACCCGGACCTGCTGCGCCGGGCCGTCGCCAACCTGCTCGGCAACGCCCTCGCCTACGGCCACGCCCCGGGCGCGCCCGCCGACATCCACCTCCGCGTGACCGGCGACGGCGTGGTCACGGTGGACGACAGCGGTCCGGGCGTGCCGCCGGAGCTGGCCGGCTCGCTCTTCGAGCGCTTCCGCAGCGGCTCCGGATCCTCGGGGCTCGGCCTGTCCATCACCTCCTGGGTCGCCCACGCCCACGACGGGAGCCTCACCGTCGGGACCAGCCCCACCGGGGGCGCCCGCTTCACCCTCCGCCTGGGCGCCGGCTCCCGGCCCCCGGGGCCGCTGGGTCGGCGGGATCCTCACTAAAACTTCAGGCAGCCCGGGGCAGGGTGGCGGCAACGCCGACCCCGGGAGCCACCCCATGACGTTCACCACCCCCCGCAGGCACGCCGTGCTCGTCCTCGCCCTCGCCGTCCTCGGCGGTGCCGCCCTCACCGGGTGCGGCCCCGACGGGCCGGACGGAGCCGCTCTGAGCGGGAGCCAGGGTCCCGTGCCCCGCGCGCTCGGCACCTTCTACGGGCAGAAGCCGACCTGGAACGCCTGCGGCGACCTGGAATGCGCCACCCTGACCGTGCCGATGGACTACGCCCACCCCGAGGACGGCAGGACCTTCGTCCTCCCGCTGGCCCGGGCCCGCGCCAAGGACCCCGGCGCGCGGATCGGCTCCCTCCTCGTCAACCCGGGCGGTCCGGGCGGATCCGGGGTGGCCATGCTGGAGGGCGGCGCCGTGGACTCGTTCGGCGCCCGCGTCCGCGCCCGGTTCGACATCGTGGGCTTCGACCCGCGCGGGGTCGGCGGCAGCACCCCGGCCGTCGACTGCACCGGTGACGACGCCGCCCCCGGCACCGGGGACAAGCCCGACGGTACCGACGGCGCCGGCCGTCCCGACGGCGCCGGCGGGGAGGCCACCGGCGGGCTCTACCCCCGCACCGACGAGGAGCGCAAGGCCGCACTCGCCGACGCCGACCGCACCGCCCAGGCCTGCAAGGCGCGCAGCGGTGCCATCCTGCCGCACGTCGGAACCCCGGACGCCGCCCGCGACATGGACGTCCTGCGGGCCGTACTCGGCGACGAGAAGCTCTCGTTCCTCGGCTTCTCCTACGGGACCAGCCTGGGCACCTCCTACGCCGAACTCTTCCCCCGCCGCGTGCGCGCCCTCGTCCTCGACGGTGCCATCGACCCGGCCAAGGACTGGTACCAGCGCTCGGTGGAACAGTCGGCGGCCTTCCGCAGTGCCGTGGACGACTACGCCCAGCACTGCGCCGAAGTGGCCAAGGAGGCCTGCCCCGCGGCCACCCCCGACGGGATCCGCCGACTCGTCGACGACCTGTACGAGAAGGCCGCCAAGCAGCCGCTGCCCGTCCCCGGCACGGCCGACCACGTCGACCTCCGCACCCTGCACACCGTGATCACCATGTCGATGTACACGCCCGAGGACCAATGGGCGGACCTCTCCGAGGCGTTGAAGGCCGCCCAGGGCGGCGACGGCACCAAGCTCGCGGAGCTCGCCGGCGGCGACCAGGCCGGCCCGGACGACCAGAGCGGCCAGGGCAGCCGGACCGCCGGCACCCACGGCCGGAAGGCCTCGACCCGCGGCCCACGGCCCGCCGACGCGGAGCGCGACAACTCCGACGACGCCTTCACCGCCGTCAACTGCCTGGAGGTCTCCCACCCGCGCGACCCCCAGGCCTACTGGGAGGCCGTCGACCGGTCCTACCGGGACGCCGGGGTCTACGGTCCCTCCGGCGTGGTCGACGAACTGGTGTGCCACGACTGGCCCGCCGCCCCCCGCGAACCCCACAGCGTCGACGCCAAGGACGCGCCGCCCGTCCTCGTCGTCGGCACCACCGGTGACCCCGCCACCCCGTACGCCGACGCCCAGGGCCTGGCCCGCCAGTTCCCGGCCGGCATGCTCCTGACCTACCGCGGCTTCGGCCACACCGCCTACGGCCGCAGCAACGCCTGCGTCGGCGACGCCGTGGACGCCTACCTCACCGAGCTGCGCCCGATACCCACCGGCACGACCTGCTGACCGACGTCCCCGCGGCCGGACTCCCGAACGGCCGGCAGGCACCGCCGCGCCACCGGCAGCGCCGACCGCGCGGAGCGCAGGCAGGCCACCGGCACGCACCCGGTGATGCGACTCGAACGGACCGGTGGATCAGCGGTGGCGGTCGTGGTCGGCCGGCACGTCGGCGGGAGGACCTGCAGCACCGCCGAGGAGCAGCCGACCAGCGGGACCAGGCCCAGCGCGGTCAGGACCAGGGCGAGGGCACGGCGCCGGTGAGGCGCTCGACGGCGTGGCCGGGCGTCCGGGGTGCCGGGGCTGTGACCGCCCGTCACCAGCGGGTCGGGGGTGCTCCGGAGGGTCTGCCGCAATTCCCTGCTCCGTCCGTTCGGGCCGCCTGGTGCGGGATGCGAGTCTCGGTGAGGCGGCATGAGGATTCGATGAGGAGTGCGGGCACCCCTGCTGATCCGCGGCTCGCTAGGTCGAACGCAACGCGTCCGTCGGTGAGGCCTTGGCCGCGCGCAGGGCCGGGTAGATCCCGGCGACGGCGGCCACCAGGACCGACACCAGTGGTCCGGCGACCAGGACGGGCAGGGGGATCGTGGCGGGCCAGCCCTGGGCGAGGGCGTAGCCGTAGACGGTGAGGCCGCCCAGCAGCAGGCCGGCGAGGCCGCCGAGCAGGCCCATCAGGACGGCTTCGAGCAGGAACTGGACGGCGATCTGTCCGCCCCGGGCGCCCAGTGCGCGGCGCAGTCCGACCTCGCCGCGGCGCTCCATCACACTGACCACCATGGTGTTGGCGATGCCGACGCCGCCGACGAGCAGGGCGACCGCGGCGAGGGCGAGGACCAGCCCGGTGAGGGCGTTCTTCGCCTCGGACCGGGCCGTGAGCAGGTCGGAGGGGCGGCTGACGGCCACGGTGTTCGGTCCGGCGGGGTTGGCGGTGGCCGCGGCGACGGCCTGGACGTCGGGGACGCGTTCGGGATAGGAGCGCAGGTAGACGGTGGCGGCGGTGCCGTCCGCGCCCAGGTGGGCCGTGGCCTGGGGCCAGCCGACCAGGGCGGCGGTGCCGATCTCGGGCGCGAGTTCGTTCGGGGCCAGGATCCCGGTGACGAGGAACGACTGTCCGCCCAGCCAGACCCGCTCACCGGGAGCGGTGACGCCGAGCCGCTGGGCGGCCCGGTCGCCGAGGACGGTCACGGGCAGGTTCTCGCTCGCCGCGTCGAGCCAGCGTCCGCTGCGCACGGTGGTGTACAGGACGTCGAGCAGGTTGAGCCGGGCGGCGAGCACGGTGAGGCTGCCGGTCTGCTGCGGCGGGACGAGGTCGTTGCGGTAGACCTGGGCCTTGGTGGCCCCGGTCGCGGTCACCTGCTGGACGGGGGCGATGTCGGCGAGCATCTTCTCGGCCGTGGGCGGCAGTGGGACCGGTTGCTGGTCGGCGCCCTTGCCGGGGGCGACGGTGAGCAGGTTGGAGCCGAGCTGGTCCAGGCGGGCCAGCAGGTGGGCCTGGTTGGAGAAGGAGATCCCGGTGACGGCGATGACGGCGGCGATGCCCAGGCAGATGCCGAACGCGGACAGCGCGGAGCGCAGCTTGCGGGTGCGCGGCCCGATCATGCCCAGGCGCAGCAGATCGGTCGGGCGCAGCCGGCTGCGGCGCGGGCGGTGTTCGTGCTGGGGGCGGTGTTCGTGGTGGGGGGTCACAGGCCGGCTCCCGCGGGGTCGGGGTGGCGCTCGTCGAAGTCGATCCGGCCGTCGTGGATGCCGATGCGCCGGGGGAAGGAGGCGGCCAGTTCGCGGTCGTGGGTGATGACGACGACCGTGGTGCCGTCGGCGTTCAGGGTGCGCAGCAGGTCGACGACGGCCGCGCCGGAGACGCTGTCCAGGGCGCCGGTGGGCTCGTCGGCGAGCAGGAGCGCGGGGCGGCCGACGAGTGCGCGGGCGATGGCGACGCGTTGCTTCTCGCCGCCGGAGAGCTGGTCGGGGCGGTGGTCGAGCCGGTGGCCGAGCCCGACGTCGCGCAGCGCCCGGGCGGCGTCGGCGCGCCGCAGTGACGCGGGGGCGCCGCTGTAGAGGAGGCCGGTGGCGACGTTCTCGACCGTGCTGAGTCCGGGCAGCAGGAAGAACTGCTGGAAGACGAAGCCGATCCGGTGGGCGCGCAGGGCGGCCAGTTCGGGGTCGGAGAGGTCGGACAGGTCGCGGCCCTCGAAGCGCAGTCGTCCGGTGGTGGGGCGGTCCAGCGAGCCGAGCAGGGCGAGCAGGGTGGACTTGCCGGAGCCGGAGGGGCCGACGACGGCGAGGAGTTCTCCGGGGGTGACGGTGAGGTCGATGCCGTGCAGGATGCGCAGCGGCGGTGACCCGGGGTACTCCTTGGTGACGCCAGTGAGTTCCAGGACGGGGGGCGCCGTGCCGGTCTGCGCCGGGGACTGCGCCGCGGGCTCGGTGTGCGGGTGGTGGGGCGTCACTTCGGGATCACCACCTGGTCGCCGCCGCGGACGTCGCCGGTGATCTGCGCCTTGGCGTCGGCGACCAGGCCGAGCTGGACCTTCACGAGCCGGGTGGTGGCGTCGGCGCCGGCACCGTCGACGACCCTGACGCCGTAGCCTCCGCCGTCCAGGGCGACCAGCGCGGTGACGGGGACGATGAGCGCGTCCTCGGCGGTGTCGCCGACCACGTTGACGGTCACCGAGGAGGGTCCGGCCTGCTGGGCCTTCGCCTGGTCGTCGAGCGTGATGGTGACGGTGGTCTTCTCCGGGCCCGCGCCGCCGCCGGAGCCTCCCGGGCCGGCGTCGCCACCGCCCCCCGCGCTCTCCCGCAGCAGGGAGCGGATGCGCCCGCTGATGGTGGTGCCGTCGGCGAGCTTCACCACGGTCGGGCCGTTGGGCTTGAACCGGGAGAGCTGGTTGTCGGCGGGCTTCACGGTGGCGACGAGGTCGGTGCTGCTCACGGTGATGATCGCGGTGGTGCCGACGGCCGAGCCGAGTTGGGCGCCGACCTGCTGCACCCGGACGGCCTGCTGCGGCAGCATGACGACGCTGCCGAGGGTGACGGTCCCGGTCTGCTGCGCGCCGAGGGCCTTCTGCCAGCGTTTGACGGCGGTGGCGGTGCCCTCGGTGAACTTCCGGTCGGCGGCCAGGCCGAGTCCGTCGGCGTAGCCGAGGTCGATCAGGTTGCGCTTGAGCTGTCCGACGTCGGGGCCGTCGCCGACACCGGGGCCGAGGTCGCGCCACAACGGCCGTTCGCCTCGCAGCAGTACGACGGCCTGACCGTCGACCTCGTAGAGCTTGCCGCCCGCCTTGACCACGGAGCCCACGGCCGGGAGGGCCGTGAGCGTTCCGTGGCCGGCGGCCACGACGGGGGTGGGCGCGTCGTAGGCGAGGGCGCCGCCGACCTGGATGCCGCTGGACAGCGATCCCTTCTGCACCACGACGGTGTCGTGGCCCGGGGACGCCTGACCGGCGGCCGACGTGCGGTGCTCCCAGGGGCGGGTGACGGCCAGCGCGCCGGCGCCGCCGATCGCGGCGACCAGGGCGAGCGAGACGACGGCCCTGCGGCGTGGGCCGCGGGTGCGGGCGGGCGGTGCGTCGGCGGGGGCGTCGGCGGGGGCCGGAGCGGGACCGGGGGTTTCGGTGGTGTGGTTCACGGTCACTCGCCGATGTGGTAGCCGGGCATCGGGAGCTTGCCGCAGGCCGGTTGGACGGCATCCCACTTGGCCATGTCGAACGAGGCCCGGGGGATCTCGAGGATGCCGTTCTTCGGGTCGGGGTCGGGCAGGTCCGGATAGCCGTTCTTCCTCGCGCACGCGACGAACGCGCGGGCCATCTCGACGAACCGCTCGTGGTTCTTCAACGTGACCTGGTGGATCCCGGGGACCTTGGCGTCGCAGATCTTGGCCGCCGGCTCGTAGTCGCCGGCCGAGCCGGAGTCGGTCCCGGCGGCCGGAACCCCGATGTTGCCGTCCTTGTCCTGCTGGACACCGGTCTGACCCTGCTGGTGCATGCAGTCCACCCACGCCTTGCGGACCGCGGCGTCGTCCTGCGGCGCGCTCCTGCCCCCGTTGCCGTCACCCGCCACCCGGGGGGCCTGGTCCGCCGAGGAGCACCCGCTCACCATGAGTGCCACCGCCACGGCGGTCGCCGCCAGTACGGCCCGTACGGTCGTCTCGGTACGCATGTCCTGCTCTCCCTGCTGGAGTCGGTGCTGACCCGAGCAGTTCTACGGACCGGCCGGTGAGCCACCGGTGAGCGTGCGCCTAACCGTCGGCTAACGCCCACCGGGGCATCCTTGATCCGCCGGGCCGCCGCGTGTGCCGCAGCCGCGGCCCCCAGCGGATCCGAGCGGAGTGGGACCAGATGCGAGTACTGATCGTCGAGGACGAGCGGGAGCTGGCGGCGATGCTCGCCGAGGGCCTGCGCGCGGAGGGGATGGTCTGCGACATCGCCCACGACGGCGCCCGCGCGCTCGAAATGACCGCCGCGGCCGACTACGACGTGCTGGTCCTGGACCGGAACCTGCCGCGGCTGAGCGGGGACGCCGTCTGCCGGGCGCTGGACACCGCCGGCTACCCGGCCCGGATCCTCATGCTCACCGCCGCCGGCACCCTGTCCGACCTCGTCGACGGCCTCGGCAAGGGCGCCGACGACTACCTCGCCAAGCCGTTCTCCTACCTCGAACTGGTCGCCCGGCTGCGCGCGTTGGCCCGCCGCACCCCCACCGGCACCACGGTGCTCAGCCGGCACGGCATCAGCCTCGACACCGTGCGCAGGGTCGCCGAACGCGACGGCCGGCCGTTGCGGCTCACGCCCAGGGAACTCGGCGTCCTCGAACTGCTCCTGGCCGCGGACGGCGCCCCGGTCGCCACCGAACAGCTCCGCGACAGACTCTGGGACCCAGCACTGGACCCCGCCACCACGGCCGTCCGGGTCACCGTGCACTCCCTGCGCCGCAAGATCGGCGAACCGCCGCTGATCACCCACGACCCCGGCTACGGGTACCGGCTGTGAGGCGACCCCGCACCGAACCCCGCACCGGACCCCGCACCGGCCGCCGACACGCCCCGTACGCCCTGCCCCTGCGCACCAGGCTGACCCTGGCCACGACCGCGCTCTTCGCCACCCTCGGCTGCGGCCTGCTCCTGCTGAACTGGTTGAGCGCCCGCCAACTCCTGGAGGCCAACCGCAGTCTGGTCGTCCCCACGCTCGCGCAGGCGACCCCGGCGCCGCTCGAACCCGAGCCCACCGGCCCGGCCATCGGCGCCCCCACCGGCTTCCCGTCCGGCGCCGACACCGTGCCCGCCGCACCCACCACCCCCGCCCAGGGGTTCGCCGATTTCCAGCACACCGTCCTCGCCGACCTGCTGACCCGCTCCCTGCTGCTGCTCGCCGCGTTCACCGTCCTCGCCGCGCTGCTCGCCTGGTGGGCCGCACGCCACTCCCTGCGCCGCCTCCACCAGGTCACCGCCGCGGCCCGGCGGATCGGCACCGGCCGCGCCCTGGACGAACGGCTCGGCCTCACCGGCCCGCACGACGAGGTCCGCGAACTCGGCGACACCTTCGACGCCATGCTCGACCGCCTCCAGCGCAGCTTCACCGCCCAGCGCCGCTTCACCGCCCACGCCTCGCACGAACTGCGCACCCCGCTCACCCTCCAGCGCACCGCGCTGGAGATCCCGCTCGCCCAGGGCCGCGTCCCCGCCGACCTGCTCCCCGCCCTCCGGCGCGCGCTCGACGCCAACGCCCGCACCGAACGCCTCATCGACGCGCTGCTGACCCTGGCCCGCGGCGAGAGCGAGCACCTCACCCCCCACCCCGTCGACCTCGCCGACACCGCCGGGCACGCCCTCACCGACCTGGCCGACGAGACGGCCGCCGCGGCGGTCACCGTCACCACCGCCCTCGACCCCGCACCCGTCACCGGGGATCCCGCCCTGCTGCGCCAGGTCGCGCTGAACCTGCTGGCCAACGCCGTACGGCACAACCACCGCGACGGAACGGTCACCATGACCACCGGCACTCGCGGCGCCCGGGCCTTCATCGAGGTCTCCAACACCGGGCCGACCCTGGATCCGGACGAGATCCCCGCCCTCTTCGAACCCTTCCAGCGCGGCCCGGAGCACCGCACCGAAGGCGCGGGGCTGGGACTCGCCGTGGTCCACGCCGTCACCCTCACCCACCACGGCACCGTCACCGCCGTCCCGCGCCCCGACGGCGGCCTCACCGTCCGGGTCGAACTCCCGCTCCGCGATGCCCCGGAGACCGGGAGCGGCCCCGCCTGAGGACGGGGCGCCGCCTCGACGAGCTGACGGCGATCGTCCGGAGCGCGCCGCCGTCACGGCTGCGGCGTCACGGCGCCTTCGTCGGGGTGTCGACGAGGAGGTCGAAGGCGAGGCCGCTGGAGCCCTCGCCGCGCCCGGCGCCGCGAGCGGCGCCGAGCCACACGCAGACCCGTCCGTCGCGCCACCTGGTCCGGTGGTAGGCGACGGTGAGGCGGGTGCCCGACTGCGGCACCTCCTCCTGGTTGACGAAGTACGCGTGCGGCGTCGTCGCGTCCAGCCCCTCCCGCAGCAGCGAGGTCCTCGGCTGGACGGGCGGCAGGACGCCGACGACGTCGGGCATCGCCGCGCGCTGGAGCTGGATCGTGCGGTTGTCGCCGGGCACGTGCACCGGGATGAACGGGATCCAGTTCTCCGGGACGGAGTTCATCGCCTCGTAGGCGATCGGCGCGAGCGGCCCGTCCGGTGGGGCCGGCGGGTGCAGCCGCAGGTGGTACGCCTGGATCTCGGAGGCGACCTCGCTGCCCCGGCGGCCCTCGCCGGTGGCCTGCGGGACGGTCAGTTCGATGCCCCAGACCAGGTCGGCGTTCTCGTCGCGGACCAGCGACACCTCCTCCAGCGACGGGCCGTCGGCGATCTTCGGCACGCTCGCGGGCAGCAGCAGGCCGGTGTCCGCGGCGGTGGCGGGGCCGGCGCCGACCGTGTCGAGGGTGAACATCGACCAGCGCTGCCAGTCCTCCTCCCGCCCGGTGCCCGCCGGGGTGATCCACAGCCGCTGCCCGAACACGTCGGTGATCGCGAGGCCCTGGATCGACGCCAGCGTCCCGACCGGCAGCTCGCACGGGAGCTGGAACCAGTCGTTGCTGTAGACCAGCGCGAACTCCAGGAAGATCAGCCGGGCCAGGTCCGTGCTGTCCGGCGACACCGCGGCGAAGTTGGTGCCGCCGTCCTCCACCGCCCACCAGCGCGACAGCGGCATGCCCGAGTAGCGCAGCCGCGCCGGGAACACCGTGCGGTTGATCGGCGGGGGCGGCGGCTCGGTGCCGCCGACCGGGGCGGTCGGGTCGTTCGAGAAGGCGTACCAGTCCAGTTCGCCGCCCGGGTACTCCCGCGCGGTGAGGACCTTCTCGGCCCCCGAGGGATCGGTGCCGGCCACCGAGAACCGGTGCTCCAGGCGGCGCGGGTCCCAGGCGTCGTCCGCCTGCGGCTGGTCGATCAGGTCGTCGAACCAGGCGACCAGGCCGTCGCCGAGCGCGTCGAGCGCGGCACCGTGCAGGTGCAGCAGGTCGTCGACGCCGTCCGAGGCGCGGCCGCCGTCCTTGATGTGCCGGTAGAGCAGGTAGCCGTCCATCCGGCGCCCGGCGACGGCTTGCAGGGTCGCCCAGACCTCCGGGTGGGCGACCCGGGGGGCGTCGCCGTCCCGGGTCGGGTCGGGCAGGGCGACCGGGTACAGCCGGACGTACTGGCCGCGGAAGTCGAAGGCCACGCTGCCCAGCAGCGGGTCGCTGCCCAGCAGTTTGAGCCACCGCCGGCCGATCGACAGCCGCAGGTCGAAGGCGATCCGGTCGGCGCCCGCCACGAACGGCACCGCGCGCCGCTCGGCCAGGGCCTCCAGCGGCCGGTCCGGCGGGAGCGGTTCGGCGGCCCCGTCGGCCGGGCGGAAGCGGCTGGGCCGGGCACCGGCGATCGAGTAGGTCGCGGTGACCGGGGAGCCGGCGTCGCTGCCGCGGAACTCGCCGAGCTGCCACTGCCGGGTCAGCAGCCAGAGCGGGTCGCGCACTTCGGCCCGCAGCGCCCGCGCGAAGTCGGTGGTGCGCGGCCGGCCCTCCAGCCGGTTCCAGATCCCGACGGTCGGCCGGGCCCGGTCGGTGAGCGCCTGCGCCAGGTCGTCGATCCGGGGCTCAGTCATGGGCGGCCTTCCAGCGCTGGTTGGCGATCGCGAGGTCGGTGGAGATCGTGATCGGCTGCCGGGTGGCGGACAGGACGGTGGCCGGCAGCAGTTGGGCGTAGGCGGTGCCGTCGAGGTGCTCGGGTTCGACGCCCCGGGACTTCGCCAGGTCGAGGGTCTCCCCGATCGCGGCGATCAGGTCGTCGGTGTCCCAGGTGCCGGTGCGCACCGGCGGCACGACCAGCAGCATGGCCTGCGGCGGTTCGGAGTCCGGCCCCTGGTAGTGCACCGCGATGCCGGTGGTCTCGCGTTCGGCGGGGACGACCTCCGTCCACTCGTCGAACAGCAGGCCGACCCGGGTGGGCGGGGGGACGAGCGGGTCGGGTGCGTAGTGGGCGGTGAACAGCACCTTGTCCTCGGTGATGGTCGTGCCGGGGGCGAACTCCATGGCCAGCCAGTGGTCGTCCGGCCGGTACGGCAGCTGGATCGGCGTCAACTGCGGTTCGGCGGAGCCGAGCAGGTCGCCGAGGAGTCCGCCGGGCCCGCGCAGGGCGTCGCTCAGCAGGACGGCCTTCTCCCACAGCCGGGGCTTCTCGCGGACCCGCGCGATGCCGTGCGCCCAGTCGTCGACGGGGAAGTCCCGGCCGAACGGCGGCCGGGTGAGGTGCCGGACGAGCTTGTCGCTGTCGCCGAGGGCGTTCTTCCAGTCCGCGGCGAGCTGCGGGTCGGGGGTGAACTCCGGTACGGCGAGGACGTCCTGGCCGAGGAGGGCCTTGAGCGCCTCGATCGCCGCGCCGACCTGGTCCGGCCCGGTGACCGCCGCGTCGTGGTCGGCCAGGGCCTTGTCCGCGGCGGCGAGCCGGGCGAGGATCTCGGTGCGCAGCGCGTTCGCGCGGTCGAGCAGGTCGCGGCCGAGCAGGACGACCCGGTCCTGGAAGGGCTGGAGGCTGAGGTCGGTCGGGTCGAAGTCGGTCAGCGGGAGCTTCGCGGCGACCTCGGCGAGCAGCGCGCCGAGCGTGGTGCTGGCCGTCCCCGCCTGCGCCCTGAGCGAGCGGAGCTTGAGGTCGAAGGCCTGCCGCCGGTTGGCGACGACGAGGCGCAGCTCCGCGGGCCGGGCCGGCAGCGGCGCGGTGGGCCGGGTGGCGATCAGCCGTTCCGCCTGTTGCAGCAGCCGGAAGCGCTCCGCGTCGGAGGTGCCGGCCGGCAGCCTGTCGTAGCCGGCCAGCAGCGCGTCGGCCTTGGCCAGGGCCGTGGTCATCCGGGTGGCGGCCCCGGCCACGGCGGTGAGCACGTCGGTGAAGACGCCGCGGCGCCACAGGGCGAGTTCGCTCCAGCCGCTGCGGACCGTGCCGAAACCGGAGGCCGTGGTGACCAGGCCGGCGTACCCGGTGAGCAGGGTGTCGATGCCGGCGAAGATCTTCGGGCGCTGGGGCGGGGCGCCCGCCGGGTAGAGCGGTGCGAGCGCGGCGAGGTAGGTCTCGACGTCCTTGCGCAGGGCGTCCAGGGAGGCGCGTACCGCGGCCGGGCGTTCCCGGGGCAGCGAGACGGCGGTGTCGGCGGCCCGGTCGGCGGGGGCGGGCCCGGCGGCGGGCACCAGGTCGCTGGGGCGCAGCGGCCGGGCGGTGGTCAGCAGCGAGCGCAACGCGCCGATCAGCAGGGAGAGTTCGAAGAAGGTGACGGGGTCGAGGAGCTGGCCGGCGGCCGGGCCGGTGATCCGCTCGGTGTAGCGGATGGTCAGTTCGGCGTCCGGCCGGGGGTTCTCGGCGGTGATGACGACGCCGACGATCCGGTCGTCGAGGTCGGTCATGACGCTCTCGCCCGCCGGGCGCAGCGCCCAGAGCAGGTCGATCGGTTGCAGGCCGGTGTCGGCCTGGCTGACGGCGCGGCTGCGGGCCAGTCCGGTGACCGGGTCGGTCCAGGTGACCAGGGCGACGACGGAGGTGGGCGGCGGGAGCAGGGTGGGCAGCCAGGCGTTGACGGCGGGTTCGGCCTGGGCGCGCGGGGTGGTGCGGGTCAGCGGCGGCACGCCGTGGTCGGGGGCGAGGCCGGGGGTCAGCCGCAGGCCGAAGCGGTGGGTCAGGGTGGTGCCGCTGCGGGGTGTGGTGACCACCGCGGGTTCGGGGGGCAGGCCCTCCTTGGCGTACGCGTCGAGGGTGGTGGAGGCGCGTTCGTGGTTGCCCAGCAGCGCCTGGTGGGTGCTCTCGGCGACGGCGAGGTCGGCGAGCGCGTCGTGGACGTCCAGCAGGTCCTGGACGGCCTGGTCGACGACGGCCTGCTGGTCGGGGTTGACCGCGGGGAGGCCGTCCAGGCCGAAGGGGTACGTGGCGGGGACGTTGTTGCGGGTCACGTGGCGGACCAGGGCGAGGCCGTCGACGACGTTGTGGGCCTCGATCTGTTCGATCGCGAGGGGTTTGGACGGGTCGGGCCGGTCGGCCTGCTGCGGGACGGTCTGCGCGATCCGGCCGGCCCGGAGGGGGAACCTGAGGCGCAGGGCGGAGATCAGGAAGTCGACCTCGGCCCGTTGGTGGCTGTCGTGCAGGGCGCGTTCCAGCCGGTAGCCGAGCAGGGCGCCCAGGGACTGGCCCTGTCGCATGCCGTCGAGCAGGCCGAGCGCGATCCGGACCCGCCCGGAGCTGAGGTTGACGGCGAACGAACCGGGGTTCTGCGGTGAGCCGTTGGCGAGGTAGCCGGCGCGCAGGACGGCCGCGGTGCGGGCCTGGCCGGGGGACGGCGCGTGCAGGTGGCCGCCGTTGCGGTCGTCGTGCACCAGCGGTTGGCCGCCCTGGAAGACCTGGGCGAGCGGGCCGGTCAGGGTGACGGGGGTGAGCTGTGTCCCGCTGGGACGGACGGACTCCAGCCAGCCGTACGCGCCGAGGTGGAGGCCGCGTTCGGCGGGGGCGGTGCCGTCGGGGCCGTACCGCAGTTCGGCGAGCCGTTCGTTGGCCAGGCCGAGGCGCCAGGCGTCGAGCCGGTAGGTGGCGCAGTCCAGGTGTTCGGCCAGGACGCGTTCCAGCCGGGCGGTGGGCAGGGTGGCCAACAGGTCGAGGGCGGCGGCCTGTTCGGCCAGCCGGGCGGTGCCGGGGGCGGTGCCGAGGACCCGCGGGATGTGGTCGACGACCAGGCGGCGCGGGTCTCCGGTGATCTCCGGTGCGGGCGAGTAGAGCCGCCGGAACCGGCTCTCGCTCGGGAGGGTGCGGCCGGGCGCCGGGATCCTGATGTGGATGAACGCCGGGTCCGCCGCGGCGATCTCGGCGGGGCTCGCGATCCGGGCGGCGATGGCGAGTTCGGTGGCGGCGTCCGCCCAGCCCAGCAGCAGCGCGTGGCGCAGCAGCAGGTAGAGCAGCGCGGACGGCCGGTCGTCCGCGGGGAAGCCGGCTTCGGTGCGGATGGTCTCCAGGTCGGTGCGGGCGTGTGCGGCCAGCCACTGGAGGTAGTTGGCGCCGTCGGCGGTGTAGGGCCGGACCGGGTCGGTCTCGGAGAGCGGGCGGTCGTCGACGGAGGGGGCGAGCAGCGGGTGCTGGGTGTCGACGAAGAGGCGGCGGATCAGGTCCGGGTCCTGGGCGGGGCCGCTGTCGGGGTAGCCGAAGCGGGTCAGCAGGGCGCGGATCGGGCCGGGCATGTTCAGCCGTTCCAGGGCGGGCAGCACGGTGGAGCCGAGCGCGCCGAGGTTCTCCCGGTTGAAGACGTCCTCGACGCTCTGGGCGTACCGCTGGTAGTACTCGGCGGAGGTGGGGTGCAGGGCGAGGATGTCCAGCAGGTGCTGGTGGGCGTCGTCGGCCCGGCCGCCGAGGTGGGCGACTCCGGCGGCGGCGGCCTGCCAGTCGGCGGCCGCGGCCTGGAGCACGGTGTGCAGGCCGCGCCGGTGGGCGGCGGTGGGCGCGGTGTCCGGCCAGGCGAGCCGGGAGAACGCGGTGGTGGGCAGGATGCCGTAGGGCTGGCGGCCGATCCGTACGGTCGGGACGGGGCCCCGGCCGGAGACGTGGCGGAGGTGGAACTGCCGGGTCTGCTCGACGACGTCGCGGCCGAACACCGGGTGCAGCGTGGTCTGCAGGTGGTAGCCCCAGGTGGCGGGCCACAGGGCGGTGTGGGCCGCGCGGGCGTCGCGCTGGTCGGTGCCGTCGGCGTTGGGCATTCCGGCGAGGTCGGCGGGGTCGATGCCGAGCAGTTCGGCGAACCACTGGCCGTCGGTGCGGGCCGTCCAGTCGGTCCCGGCGGGGGCGGCGCGCAGTCCGGCGGCGGAGCGCAGGCCCGCGTCGGCCTCCTGGGCGCGGTCGAGGCCGGCGGGTGCCTGGGTGGTGTTGTTGGTGGGGGTGCCCTGGGGCAGCAGGCTGAGCCCGGCGGGGCTGCGGAGTTGGCGGGTGAGCAGGGCGGTGAGGTCGGCGGCGGACTGGTCCGGGGTGGACTGCCGGCGCAGGCCGAGGACCACCAGCCGGTCGAGTCCGCCGGCGAGGTCGGCGGTCAGCGGGATCCGGAAGCCCATGCCGACCGTCACGGCCCGGTCGAACTCGATGAGCCAGCGCAGTGCGTCGGGGACGGTCAGCACGCCGGTGCTCTCGTCGACCGTCAGGTCGGTGGAGGTCGGGTCGGGGCTGACCGGCAGGCTCGCCGGGACGGGCCGGCCGTCGATGTCGACGACCTTGCGGCCGCCGGCCCAGCCCAGCACCCGGAAGCGGTCGGGCAGCAGGCCGGCCCTGGCCGCGACCGTCCAGGATGTGGGGGCGATGCCGTCGGCGGGTGGGCGGGGCACGACCAGGAAGGCCACCAGTGCGGTGCTGCCGGTGTCGAGCGGGGCCGCTTCGATCCCGGCGGGCCGGCGGGCGGCGATCGCCGCCGCCCTGGTCGGGCCGACGGCGGCGAGCAGCGCGGTGTCGGCCGCCCGCAGAGCGGCCCGGTCGCCGCGGGCGCGCCAGACCGCCGTCCAGTGGTCGACGGTGGGTTGGCGGTCGGCCGCGGGGAGCGCGGTGTCGCTGCGGACGACCAGCACGGTGGTGCCGGCGGGTACCGGCACGGGCCGGTCGGCCGGGTCGGCCGGCCGGTGGTCGCGCAGTAGCCAGCCGGCCCGGCCGGCGGCGATCCGGCCGACCAGTTCGTGCCAGGCCGCCCGGTCGCCGACGGGGTCCCCGCCGGTGCGCCACAGGGCCGTCCAGTACGCGTCGAGGGCGGAGAGTTCGGCCTCGGTGGGCCGGGGTTCGAAGGAGTCGACCGCCCACTCGTCGGGGAAGACGCGGACCAGCAGGTCGGTCGCGGTGAACCTGGTCTCGATCCGTACCGGGCCGAGCAGGACGGGGTAGTCGTCGCTCAGGGCGTTGTCGGCCATACCGGGAGCATCTCCTGTGCGTGGATGGCGACCATGACCGGCGCCCGGAAGAGGATGTAGGCGATGTCGGCCGAGCTCAGCCGGGAGTACCAGAGCGGCAGGGCGCTGTCCTCGGTGCGCTGCTGCTGCTTCTCCAGTTCGTCCGGGGAGCCGTCGAAGGGCGCGAGCGGGACGTGGGTGGCGTCGGTGAACTCGACGAAGCCGAGGTGGTCGGGGTCGACGTGCTGCCAGGTGAGGTCGTTCCAGACCTTGACGGGCGGCAGCGGGCCCTCGGGTTCGTCGACGCCGAAGCGCGGTTCGCCGGGGCGCTCCTTGAGGACGAAGAACCAGCCGGGGTCGCCGGGGGGCCGGCCGCGGGCCTCGGCGGCGTCGAGGTCGAAGCCGAGCAGGTAGACGTCGGGTTCGACCTTGGCCTCGTAGAGCGGCAGCCGGATCAGCTCGGCGGTCGGGTGGTCCTCGTCGGGCAGCGGCGCGGGGACGCGCTCCCCGGTGGTGACCGGGTTGCCGTCGGCGTCGAGCGGCCAGGCGGCCCGGTGGGCGTACACCGCCGTGTTGGGGTACTTCTTCAACAGCTCGCCGCGGATGACGAGCACCAGGTCCTCCTTCTGCGGGGTGCCGGGCGGCTTCTGCGGGGTGCCGGGCTGCTGCCGGTTGTCGTTCTGGCCGAGCAGCGCGGCCGGGCCCCAGCGGTGGACCGGCTGGATGTCGTACAGCCGCTCGCGGCGCTCTTCGGGGGTCTCGCCGAGCTGCGGGAGCGCCGCGCGCGGGTCCCAGAACTGCCGGAACGGGGTGCCGCGTTGGTCGGTCGGGTACTCGCGCCAGAGCAGTTCCCGGGCCATCTCGTGGTTGAGGCCGACCAGGAAGGACTCGATGAACCGGCGGTTGTTGGCCAGCAGGGTGATCGAGTTCGCCGGGATCAGGTCCAGGTGGGGGACGAACACCTCCACCGAGAGGTCGATCAGCGACTGGTACATCGGCAGGTCGATCACCGGGTAGGCCATCGCCTCGATGAACTCCTCGGCGAAGGGCCGCAGCCGCTCGGGCACGTCGACGGAGCCGAGCAGGCTCCTCGGGACGGTGGTGTCGGAGCGCAGCCGGGCGAGCACCGCGTCGGTGGTCCCGGCGACGCCGAGCCGCTCCCGGGGCACCGGCCGGCCGACGGCGGCGGAGGCGTCCCAGCCGTCGTAGAGCTCGTGGAGCGCGCCCTTGTACCGCTGGGCCTCCGGGCTGTCGACGGTGCCGCCGGTGGTCGGCGGGACGGGGTCGCCGATCTCCTTGAGGACGAAGTCCGGGCTGTTCGGGAGGGAGCCGACGGGGTTGGTGGTCCCCTGGGCCGCCCGGGCGCCGCTGCCGGGGTGGAGCACCTGGTCGAGCTGGCCCGGGGTCACCAGGGCGGCCGGCTTGACCTTGGGCGCGGCGGCGGTGACCGCGCCGGTGGCGGCGTCCATCCGGGGCACCAGCGCCTCGCGGGGCTGCTCGGGCGGGAAGGTCAGCGAGCGCATCAGCCGGCCGCCGGGGCGGGTGAGCCGGCGCATCGCGGCGGACAGCGGGGCCGCCGCGACCTGGCTGGCCGCCACCTGGAAGCCGACGGCCAGTTGCTCCGTCAGTGGCTCCGCCGTGTCGTCCGCCCCGGCGGGCCGCTGCCCGGCCGCCGGGGCGGCGGCGGGGGTGGTGACCCGGGGGTGGGCGGGGGCGGTCAGGGTCAGGTACTTGCCGGTCGGCGGCGGTGCCACCGCGCCGGGCGGCGCGGTCGGCGGGTCCAGGTGCTTGACCTGGAGCCGGTGGCCGACCTCGCGGGCCAGGTGGGCCGCGCGGATCCGCGCGTTGGCCTCCAGGACGTCGCCGATCTGGGCCCAGGCGGCGTCCATGAACTCGTCCTGCCGGGCCTGGACGACCCGGGTGCCGAAGTTCGCGGCGACCCGGTTGCGCGGGTCGAGGTTGAGCCGGTGGACCCAGTTGCGGTTGGCGGGCGAGGGCAGCGGGTGACCGGCGTCGTCGACCAGCAGCTTGGAGGTGAGCGCGTGCCAACGCCCGTACAGCGGCGGGGTGATCACCGGGTCGACCCCGGCCGACAGCGCCCGGGCCTGCGCGCCGGGCAGGGCGGCGTGCGCGGCCGCCGGGGTGCGGTCCTGGTAGGCGTCGGCCAGGTTGACCAGGTTCGCCAGTGCCTGCTGGAAGGGGTGCGGGTAGGGCGCGGCGGGAGCCGGCGCGTCGTACCAGTTGTCCCAGTTCTCCCAGTCGTCGACCGGCCGGCCGGGTGGCCGGGGCACCTGGAGCGCGCCGCCGAGCCGGAGCACCCCGCCGATCGACGCCGGGGTGGTGATGGGGGGCAGGCCGGGGCCGGCCGAGCGGTGCACGTCCATGTCCCGGCGGCCGACCTCGTCGGCGGGGCGGCGCGGTTTCAGCAGTGTGACCAGGTAGCGGAAGTCGCCGTTGTCACTGGTGGTGAAGGACCACCGGAGGTAGTACGGCAGTCGGCCCTCGCCCTTGCGGTCGGGGTAGTGCGGGCCCCAGGCGGAGTACAGGGCGCCCGGCGCGAGGGCCGGGTCGAGGCCGAGCCCGGCCAGCCGCCCGGTCTCGAACGCGGGGACGAGGAAGGCCTCGTACGTCCGGTCGTGCTGGAGGTGGCGCGGGCAGACCAGCCGGGAGCAGGCCCGGTCCGGGTCGGTGCGCAGCACCTCGGCGAGGCTCTGGAGCACCGGGTCGCCGGGGCCGGAGAGCTCTCCGGCCACCACGGCGTCGTCCAGCGAGCCGTGGACGTGGACGTGCGCCCAGGCGCCGAGCTGGTCCGGCGGGGGCAGCGCGCCGGGGTTCTTGACGGTGACGAACGGCAGCGGGGCTCCCCCGGCGCCCTCCTCGAACTCGGCGGGCGCGCCGGTCGCGTCGGTCCTCGCGGCCAGCACGACGAGCGCCAGCCAGGGGGCGAGGCGGTCGGTGGAGCCGTCGGCCGCGGCCGGGCTGTAGCGCCAGGGGAAGTCCTCGTCGTAGAACTCGATGTGCGCCAGGTGGTTGGGCTCGATGTTGGTGGTGCCGGGCAGCGGCTCCCGCCGGGAGACCGCGCGGGGGTCGATGCCGACGACGTCGCCCGGCCCGTAGAGCTGCACCGGCCGCTCGACGGTCCGGCTGAGCGGGGTGCCGTCCAGGGCCTCGCCGGTCAGCAGCAGCTTGACCGGGACGGTGGCGCGCTCCGAGGTGCCCGGGTCGCCGGTGATCCGGGTGGAGAGGCCGGAGCGCAGCCAGGGCAGGAACGAGTAGCCGTTCGCGGTCACGCGCCGCTCCCGTCGAACAGTTCGGCGGCCGCGGTGAGTTCGGTGACCGTCGGGTCGGCGGCGGCCAGGCCGGAGCGGGCGGCGCCGCCGGCCGCGAGCACCCGGTTGTCGGGCAGCAGCGCGGCGGCGAAGCCCCACCGGCCGGTGAGCAGCCCCGGTTGGGTGCTCCAGGTGTCGGTGCCCGCGTCGTAGCGCAGGACGCTGCGGTAGCCGGCCTCGTCGGCGTCGCCGCCGGTGCCGCCGGCCACCAGGACCCGGCCCGGGCCGAGGGCCACGGCCCGGTGCCGGGCGCGCCCGGCGGGCATGTCTTTCGCGGCCGTCCAGGCGCCGGTGGCGAGGTCGTACTTCTCCGCCGTCCGCCGGCTGAGCGGGTCGAAGCCGCCGTCGTCCCCGGCGCCCGGTGCCCGGCCGCCGGTCACCAGCACGGTGGTGTCGGAGAGCGCGGTGGCCTGGTGCAGGGCGCGCGGGTGCAGCAGGTTCCCGGTCGGGGTCCAGGCCTTGTGGTCCGGGTCGTAGAGCTCGCAGAAGGCGAGCGCCGGGTCGAGGTCGGTGCCGACGGGGGCGGTGCCGCCGACCACCAGGACCTTGCCGTCCTTGAGCACCACCGCGGGGTGGCCGGAGCGGGCGTCGGTCATGTCGCCGACGGTCGTCCAGCGGGTGGCGTCGGTGGTGGCGGCGGGGTCGTACAGTTCGGCGGAGCGCAGGGCCCGGGTGGTCCGGCCGTCCCGGACGGCGCTGCCGCCGGCGACCAGCACCAGGTTGTTCGGCAGCAGCACGGCGCTGTGGCCCCAGCGGGCCTGGTTCATGGTGCCGGCCGGGGTCCAGGTGTCGGCCACCGGGTCGTAGACCTCGGCCGAGGCCAGGCCGGGCGCGGTGGAGCCGCCGATGCCGCCGGTGACGAGGACCTTGCCGTCGTTGAGCACGGTCACCGTGTGCAGGCGCCGGGGCGAGGGCTGGGTGGCGGTGGGCTTCCAGGTGTCGTCGGCCGGGTTGTAGACGGCGGCCCGCCCGAGTGCGGCCCCGCCGGCGTCCGCACCGCCGACGACCAGGACCTTCGTGGTGCCCTTGAGGACGACCGGCCCATCGTGCTGGCCGTACCAGGCGGTGGGCCCGGCCAGGTCGTGGGCGGCGGTCCACTTCGCTGCGGCCACCACGGTGGGACTGGTCATGGTGTCGAACCTTCCGTCGTCGGGGCTTGCGTCGTGGGCTACCGCCGTCAGGGTCTACGTCGTCAGGGGGCGTACAGCTCGGCGGTGGCGGCGGGTTCGGTCGGGGCGGGACCGGGGGCGGCAGCACCTGCCAGGGCGGTGCCGCCGGCCACCAGCACCCGGCCGTCCGCCAGCTCCACGGCGGCGAAGTCGGACCGGCCGGTGGCGAGGGGCCCGGTGGCCGTCCAGGTGCCGAGGGCGGGGTCGAGGACGGTCACGTTGCGGTGGCCCGCCGCGAAGGCGGGGCCGCCGGTGCCGCCGATGAGCAGCACCAGGCCGGAGCGCAGGGCCAGGCAGCGGTGGCCGCGGCGGCCGCCGGGCATCGGGCCGAGGGCCGTCCAGGTGCCGGTGGCCGGGTCGTAGACCTCGGCGGTGGCGAGGCTGTGCGGGTCGTAGCCCCCCGGATCGGTCACCGTTCCGGCCGCCGGGTCGCCGCCGGTGACCAGGACGCGGCCGTCGGCGAGCAGGGTGGCCTGGTGCCCCTTGCGGGCGGTCAGCAGGCTGCCGGTCGGGGTCCAGGAGCCCGTCGCCGGGTCGTGGAGTTCGCAGTGGGCCAGGGCGGCGTCCGGTCCGCCGGTGGGCAGTGCGCCGCCGACCACCAGGACCTTGCCGTTCCTCAACAGGACGGCCCGGTGCCCGGTCCGGGCGTCGGTCATCGGCGGGCCGGCGGCGGACCAGGTGCGGGCGACCGGGTCCAGCAGCTCCACGGTGGCCAGGGCCCGGCCGTCCGTTCCGGTGCCGCCGGTGACCAGCAGCCTGCCGTCGGGCAGGACGGTCGCCGCGTGCCCGTGGCGGGCGGTGGTCAGCGCTCCGGCGGTGGGCGCCCAGGTGCCCGGGGCCGGGTCGTAGACCTCCGCCGTGCCCAGCGCGGGGCCGGGCGCTCCGCTGTCGGCGGAGCGGCCGCCCACGGCGACCACCCGGCCGTCGCCGAGCCTGCTGACGCTGTGTCCGCGGCGGGCGGTCGCCAGGGGCGGGGCGGCCGTCCAGGTGGCGGCGACCGGGTCGAACAGGGCGGCGGTGGCCAGGGCCGCGCCGGTGGCGTCCGCTCCCCCGGCGACCAGCACCGTGCCGCTGGTCAGCCGGATCGCCTCGACGCCCCGGGCGGCGGACGGGAGGCTGCCGCCGGCGGTCCAGCTCCCCGGTGTGGCGGGCGAGCCCACCGCCTCCTCCTCCGGGATGACGTGCAGCCGGTCGGCGAGGCTGCCGTCCCGGCCGATCCAGTCGGCGAGGGCGTCCTGGGCGGTGGTCCGGCTGCGGAAGGTCGCGGCGGCGAGGCCGCCGGCCGGCGGGTGGGCCTGGACGTTGTTGCGGAGGTTGGCGACGACGTAACGACGGTCGGTGAGGCGGACGGTCTCCTCGGGCGGGAAGGGCTGCCGGAGCCTGGACTCCCGCTGCGAGACCGGCGAGCGGCTGGTGCTGCTGCCCTGGAGCAGCTGGTTGAACACCGCGGGGCTGACGTCGTGGAAGCGCTTGGGCGCGGCGGTGCCGGAGCCGGCCGCCATCGGGACGACCCGGCGGGCGGCGGCGGCGCTCGCGGGCATCCCGCTGTCGATGACGTGCAGGTCGTACCGGGCACTGCGGCGGACCACCCGGGGCGAGAGCAGGGTGCCGGCGGCCGCGGTCAGTTCCAGTCCGGCGTCCTGGTTCTCGTACGCCGGCCGGGAGAGCTTGGCGGCGTCGTCCATGTCCTGGAACTGCGCCATCGCGAACTTGTCGCCGGTGACGGAGACCCGGACCAGGCCGCTGTCCGGCGCCGGCGCGATGGCGAACCGCCGTCCGTCGCTGGGCCGTTGGGCGCCGATCCGGTCGAGGCGGACGTCCAGCGGGATCGCGCGCTGGCGGACGAGGAGCGTGCCGAGCGGGTGGAGCACCAGCTGGTCGGTGTCGGGCAGGTGCCGGAGGGTGACGAGGGGGTTGAGGCCACCGGTGGGCAGCCTGGTCTGCCACCCCTCGGTCTTGCCGAACTCGCCTTCCAGCAGCGGGAGTACGGCCACCGGCGGGAGCGTGGTGTTGTGCTCCTCGCCCCAGCTGATGTCGAAGTCAGCGGAGATCTCGAAGAACAGCAGGGAGATGGAGCCGCGTCCGTGCGCGCGCCAGGGCGAGGGGCCTTCGAGCGCGAAGTCCAGGTCGATGCCGAAGACCCCGACGCCGAAGGCCTTCAAGGTGACCCCGGCGGAGATCGCGATGGTGAACGCGAACGGCGAGAAGCGGAACATCGCGTCGAAGGAGAGGTGCCCTTCGATGCCGAACCCGCCGAAGCCCAGCCGGAGTTCGGCCGCCGCACCGAACTGGACGGTGTTGCTGGTGACCGCGAAGTAGCCGGAGACCCGGATCAGTTGGCCGGGGCGGTTGAGGATGTCCACCGAGAGCCGCTTGGGGACGGGGAAGGGCAGCGGCGGCGGTTTGAAGGACGGGTGGAACCCGCCGACCGTCAGGACGAAGTCCGGTGAGTCGCCCCAGGCGACGAGCAGGCCCATCCCGCCGTCGATGGTCATGGTGAGGATGTGGGAGTCGAAGAGTTCGGCGAAGAACCAGAGCCGCGACCGGTCGACCTCCAGCGCGCCCACGAAGTTGACCTGGAGCGCCAGCAGCGGGAGGTCCTGGCTGGGCAGGACGCACCGGAGCACCCCGAGGACGGCGATGTTCCCGGGCGGGATCTCGACGACGACCCCGAGCGAGACGCTGACCAGCGTCGGGGTCCCCCAGCCGATCTTCGCCATCGGCCCGATCAGGAACCGGCCCTCCTCGGGCGGGAAGAAGCGGCGCAGGTCGGAGAGGATCCGGGGGGCGTTGGCGATGACGTCCTTGGGGAACATCACCGATTCGACCGCGCCGGTCCGCACGCCCTCCGCCAGGGCCTGGAGGTTCATCCCGCGGTTGAGGCCGATCAGCCCGCCGACGGCGAGCAGGGTGAACCCGTAGCCGAGTTGGATACCGGTGGCGCCGAAGTCGGTGGTGATCACGATCAGCAGCGAGAAGCCGTCGCTGCCGTCGGGCATCCGGGTGGTGATCAGGCCGATCGCCTTGAGCTCGACCAGTCCGGCGAACTCCAGGTCGAGGGCGCCGGCGTACTCGCCGTGGTCCGGGTCGAAGGACAGGTACCCGCCGCCCTTGACCGGCCCGGCGTCCACGGCCAGGCCCACGCCCTTGGGCGGTTTGAAGCCGAAGGAGAGGTCGACCGGGCCCAGGTTGCCGTCGCCCCCGGACCGGAACGCGATGTCCGCGGAGAGGCCGATCTGCTCCACGACGGCGGTGACCGGGCCGAGTCGGGCGCGGAACGACACCCCGAGGCCGATCGGCAGCCCGTCCGGGCCGGGCGAGGCGGAGATGGTCAGGCCCTGGATCTCCAGCGGGCCGAGCTCCAGGTGGGTCGGGAGCTGGATCTCCAGGTTGGAGGTGCCGCGGAAGTAGAAGCCCTGCCGGTAGGAGACCCCGACGGTGAGGTCCGCGCCGACGGTGAACCCGCCGGCCGGCAGGACGGCGCCGACGAAGCCGTCCGCGCCGGCCGGCGAGAAGACGAACTCCAGCCCCTCCAGGCCGAATTCGGCGAAGAAGTCGACGGCATCCCCGACCAGCCGGACCCCGCCCGCACCGGCGATCCGGCGCAGCTGGAGCCGCGTGCCGCCGGCCGAGCCGAACAGCACCTGCGGCTCGCCGGTCAGGCCGGACCGCTCCACCTGGACGTCGATCGACCCCTTGGCGTGGACCGGCCCGGTGGACGACTCGAAGCCGAGGACCATCTCGATACCCCGGCCGGGCCGCACCAGCAGCGCGACGCCGCCCTGGAGGTCCAGGTCCCCCCGGATGATGACGGCGATGTCCGGCCCGAGTTCGAAGCGGAAGCCCTGGCGGCCGGTGAACGAGGGCAGCAGCGCGAGGCCCGGCGGGGCGCCGCCGGCGGCGGGCAGCGGCAGCAGCCGGACGGCGGCGGCCATCGAGGCCGAGGGCTGGACGCGCTGGAAGAGCACGGCGGCCAGCGTCGTGGGCGGCGGGCCGAACGGGTCCGGCGGCGCGCCCTGGAGCGCCAGCGCGGTCGACGGCGGGACCTCCCCGGTCTCGACGTTGGCGCCGATGGTCCGCAGCAGGTTGTCCAGCTGGGAGAGCAGCGCCGGCTGGTCGAAGTCGGCGGTGCCCCAGCCGAAGGCGTCCTTGAACACCTGCGAGGGGTCGGCGAGCGTCCGGGGCAGGTCGCCGAGGTCGAGGCCGAGGTGCACGTACGGCGGGCGGTTCCCGGCGGCCGGGGCGTACCGGGCCTTGACCACGCCGAGGCCGCGCAGGGCGAAGCCCAGTGTCGGGTGGTAGCGCTGGAGGTAGGTGACGATCAGGAAGTCGAGGAGCTGGCCGGGGAAGAGGGTGGGGAAGCCGTCCGCACGCAGCACGTCGGGGATCGCGGAGGCCGGTGCGTCGGTGATCGCGTGGATGCCCTTGACGACCGCCTGGACGGCGCCGAGGGCCCGCTGCACGTCGTCCGGCGAGAAGGAGGCCGCGGCGGAGGCACCGCCGTCGCCGACCGTGCCGTCGACGTTCAGCCCGCCGTCGCCCAGCAGGGTGTGCAGGCTGTCGTAGAGCGTCTCGACGGCGCCGCGCAGGTCCACGAATGGCTGCGGGACGTCCGTGACGGACCAGCCCAGGCGGCGCAGCAGCCCGGCGAAGGCGGCCGGTCCGGCCAGCGCGTCGCGCAGCGGCAGCAGCGCCTGCCCGACCTCCGCCAGGATCCGTTCGAAGGTGCCCGGCTCACTCATGCCGCTTCGCCTCCTCCTTGGACTCCGGGTAGAGCTTGCTGTCGAGGAGCGCGTGGAAGGCGGGGTCGACCCGGTTGACGATCAGCCAGGCGCAGACGTGGCAGAAGTCCTGGGCGCTGCCGCGCATCTTGCAGCGGCCGGTCGGCCGGTAGTGGGAGGCGGAGTAGGTGGCGCCGCCCTCGTAGATCCCGATCAGCCGGGCGCCCTTGCAGGGCGGGCTGAAACCCGGGATGTCGACGGGGGTGTCCTCGCCGGAGTTCCGCTTCCTGTTGTCCGGGTCCAGGTTGAGCGGGGCGCGGCTGTTCCGGAGGAAGGTGAGGACCTCCGGCTCCACCACGAGGAGCGGCTGGTGCTGCCCGTCCTTCAACGGCGCGAAGACGATCGATCCGGCCCGGAACGTCGGGAAGGGGGCGCTGCCCGCCCTGGTGAGGATGATCGCGCCCTCCGCGGGGAGGACCTTGCCGACGATCAGCCCGTCCAGGTAGTGGGCGGGCTTGGTCTCCAGCGGGAGTTGCTGCCCGAGGGGTTTGATGCCGAAGTCGCGCAGCCGGACCTCGGTGAGGAGGGCCTGGGCCTGCTGCCACTGCGCGGTGTCGCGGGTGCCGATGGCGAGCCGGACGCCCTGGACCGGGCTGGTCACGTTCTGCGAGTCGGCGAGCAGGACGGCGGCGAGGCGGATCCGGGGCAGCTGGAGCCACTTGACCTTGTCCGCGTCGATCCGCCGGTCCTTCGGGTCCGTGCCCGGGCCGATCCGCAGGAATCCGAACACCGAGACGTTGTCCGCAGGCAGGTCCGCCGCCAGGCTCCCGTCACTGCCTTCACCGTCGAACTCCTCGTACTCGTCGGCCAGGTTGAAGCTGTGGCCGAACTCGTGGGAGACCGTGCCGATGATGTCGTCGACGTCCACGGCTATGTCGGAGGGCGGGTCACGGCGCAACTCCCGGCGGTCCGTCGCATTGGCGTAGACGTAGGAGAGCCCCTGGTACTGGTTGACCGTCTGGGCCGTCACCGTCCGGCCGTTGAGATTGGTCCCGCCGGTCACGCCGTCGTTGACGATCATGGCGATCAGGCCCCGGCTGCGCTGGAACCTGCCGTCGTCGGGCTGCCACTGGTCGCCGACCGCCACCGCCACCGTCGAGTCGGCGACCTGGAGGCTCCGGACGTAGCGCAGGAGGGTGTTGGCGGGGTTGACCAGCCCCGCTCCCATGTACAGCTCCGGCGGGTGCCGACGCGGGTCGAAGGTCAGGCTCCGGGTCGGCCCGCTCTCGTAGAACTCGTACAGCCTGGCGACGAACTCCTTGACCCCCGCGGTTCCCACGCCGTCGTCGGCGGGCCTGCCCACCGGGCCCGTACCCGAGGAGCGGTCGGCGAGCCGGCGGCCCAGCTGGAAGCCGAAGACGGTGTCGCGGGCGTGCAGGATCCCGACCGACTGGTGCTTCTTCCACGCCGTGACGAGGTCCTCGCTGACCCTGGCCGGGTCGACGTCCAGGTCCTGCGCCCGCCACGTGGCCACCAGGCCGGACCGCTGGTCCCCGCGCATGGGCAGCCCCACCCGGCGGACCAGCTCCTCCAGCGTGTAGAGCGCCCCGCCGCCGATCGCGTTGGACGGGATCGGGAACCCGGTGCCCCTCGCCCGGCCCGCCTCGACCGTCTCCTCGCCCGCCGCGACCCGGAATCCGCAGGTGACGGTGTGCTGTGCGGAGGGGGTGAAGGACGCGAAGGCGTTGAAACCGCCCCCCAGCATCCCGTACGGCTCGTGCGCGGGCTTCTCGAACAGCTCGTGGATCGTCCTGGTGACGATGGAGTCGAACTTCGCCCGCTCCTGCTCGCGGAAACCCTCGGCGAGGAACAGCACGTTGTGCTTGCGGTCGAGGACCGTCAGGTCCTTGGCGCCCCACTCCTGGGTCACCGCGTGCGGCGCGGCGTAGTCGACGACCTGGACCGGCAGGAGCTGCGCCCCGCCCAGGCCGGGGAACAGGCCCGACAGCACCCAGGGGGCGCCCGGCTGGGTGGCCGCCACCCCCCGGACCCGGCCGTTCGGCGTCACGGCGAGCTGCCGGGTGTCGGCCGGTACCAGCTGGACGTACCCGTGCCCGGTGATGTCGCCGATCAGGTCCGTCCCGGCACCGGCGTCGTCGCTGAACTTCGCGTACAGCGACGGCTGGGCGTGCGCGACGGTGGAGTCCAGCGCGGTGGTGAGGGAGTCGTTGCCGAACCACCAGCCGACGACCGACCGGTGGACCTGGAGCCGCCCGACGAGGTACTGGCCCCCGGTGTGCGCCTGGAAGAGGAACACCCCCGGGGTCGTGGCCGTGACCACCCCGGTGTCCTTCCGGTACGTCGGCACCCCGTCGAACCGGTGCCCCTTGGCGTTGAACGGTGCGAAGAACTCGACGTCGCACGCGCTGGACGGGACCGGTACGACGTCGAACCCGCCCGTCGCGGGCGTGCGCTCCGTACGGGTGGCCAGGGTCAGGGTCAGCGGCGGCGTACCGGCCAGCGCCATGTGCAGGTCGCAGTGCGGGAAGAGCACCAGGTCGGCAAAGGGAACGGGATCGGTCACGGCGGCGACTCCTGTCTGCCGTCCACACGTCGGGCCCACCGGCGCCCGCGGGTGCCGGTTACTCCGCAACCATAATGACCGGGACATGCGAATCCAACGATCCGTCAAGTCAATGCCCTGAAAGGGTATTTCCGCGCCGAGTGACGATCGGCCGGTGTCGGAGCACCGGCGGTTCGCTGCCACTTCCCGCCCCTTCCAGCCCGTTTCCGACCACCTCCGGTCGGAGGTGGTCGGCGGGCGCCGCAGCCCCGTCCCGTCCCGTGGCGGTCAGCCGAGGGGCTTGTCGAGGACGGCCTTGGCGTGGCTGAACGTGTCGATCGAGTACTCGCCGTGGTAGCGGCCCATGCCGCTCTCGCCCACGCCGCCGAACGGCAGCTCGGGGACGGCCAGGTGGGAGACGGTGAGGCCGAAGACGAGGCCGCCCGAGGAGGTCTCGGTCGCCAGCCGCTGCTTGGTGCGCTCCGACTCGGTGAAGGCGTACAGCGCGAGCGGCTTGTCGCGCTCGTTGATGAAGGCGATCGCGGCGTCCAGGTCGGGCACGGCGATGATCGGCAGGATCGGGCCGAAGATCTCCGACCGCATCACCGGCGCCTCCGGGGAGACCTCGGCCAGCACGGTCGGCGCGAGGTAGCGCTGCGCGCGGTCGTGGTCGCCGCCGATGACGGTCCGGCCGTCGCCGAGCAGGGCGGTGAGCCGGTCGTGGTGGCGCTCGTTGACGATCCGCCCGTACTCCGGGCTGCTCGCCGGGTCCGCCCCGTACAGGGCGTGCACGGCCTCGGCCAGGTGCGCCTCCAGGGCGGTGGCGGTGTCGCCGATGGCGAGGATGTAGTCGGGGGCCACGCAGGTCTGCCCGGCGTTCTGGAACTTGCCGCGCGCCAGCCGCTGGGCGGTGACCGCGAGGTCGGCGCCGGGCTCGACCACCACGGGGCTCTTGCCGCCGAGCTCCAGGGTGACCGGGGTCAGGTGCTCGGCGGCGGCCGTCATGACGATCCGGCCGACCTGGCCGTTGCCGGTGTAGAAGATGTGGTCGAAGCGCTGCTCCAGGAGCGCGGTGGTCTCCGGCACACCGCCCTCCAGTACGGCCACGGCCTCCCGGTCCAGGTAGCGCGGCAGCAGCCGGGCGATCGCCGCGGAGGTCGCCGGGGTGAGCTCACTGGGCTTGACCAGGGCGGTGTTGCCCGCCGCGAGGGCGCCCACCAGCGGGGCGAGCGCCAACTGCAGCGGGTAGTTCCACGGCGCGATGATCAGCACCACGCCGAGCGGGTCGCGGACCACCCGGGCCTCGGCGGGCAGGAAGGCGCCGGGGACGGCGGCCGGCCGCGGCTCCAGCCACTCCTCCAGGTGCGCCACGGTGTGGTCGATCTCGTTCAGCGTGAAGCCGACCTCGCCCCGGTAGGCCTCGGTCGCGCTCTTGCCCAGGTCGGCTTGGAGCGCGGCCAGGAGGGCCTCGGACTGCTCGTTGAGCAGCGCGCGCAGCGCACCCAGCTGGGCGAGGCGCCAATCGAGCGGCCTGGTGCGGCCGGTGGCGAACGTGGCGCGCAGGCGTGCCACCACGGTGGCCGGGTCGGTGGACACGGCGGCGACCAGGGTGCGGGCCAACTCGGCGGAGGAGCCCGGGTTCTGGCCGGTGTAGAGGTTGCGGTCGATCACGGTGTGCGGCGTGAAGGGCGCGGCCTCGACGAAGTCGGCGCCGAGCTCGACCAGGCGGTCCTGGACCAGCCACTCGGCGCCCGCGGCCAGGCCCACGGCCTGCTCCTCGGCGTTGGTGAAGGCGGTCATCCGGTAGCCGGCGAACGGCCAGCCGCCGTCCTCGTCCCGGGCGGCGAGCAGCGCGGCGGGGGCGTGGCAGACGACGCCCAGCGGCTTGCCCGAGGCCAGCGCCCGGGTGAGCAGCCGACCGGAGTCCTCGTCCACGGCGAGGTCCTCCATCGGGCCGTGGCCACCCGGGTAGAAGACCAGGTCGTACGCCTGCGGGTCGACCTCCGCCAGCTTCGCGGGGTGCTCCAGGTCCGCGCGGACGGCCTCCAGGTAGGCGGCCAGCCACTCGGCCTTCTCCTGGCCCCCGCCCGCGGCGCCGCCGTTGGCCTCGACGCTCAGGCTGCCCCGGTCGACGGGGGCCGGGACGCCGCCGGGGGTGGCGATGGTGATCTCGAAGCCCGCCTCGGTGAAGATCCGGTGCGGCTCGGCGAGCTCCTCGGCCCAGAAGCCGGTGGGGTGCGGGGTGCCGTCGGCGAGGGTCCAGTGCGTGGCGCCGGTGACGACGAAGAGGGCGGAAGTCATGGGTGGTGCTCCAGGTCGGCAGGGAAGGGGCGTTGTGGGGTGGGGAGGGGTGGGGCGGGGTCGGCCGGTCGGTCAGGACTTGTCGGGGCCGGCCTCGGCATCGGCCGGCACGGCGACCGCCGCGGCCTGCGGCTGCTCGTCGGCCCGTGCGCCGGCCTCCGTACCAGCCTGCGCGGTGAGCGGCCGGTGGTGCTTGCTGAGTCCGACCATCGCGACCCCGGCGGCCAGCAGCAGCGCGACCGCGGCGATCACGAAGCTGAGGGTGAACTGGCTCTCCGCGGGCAGCGCGGCGCCACCGAGCGCGGCGTAGCTGACCGTCTTGGAGGCGAGCAGCGAGGTCACCACCGCGCTGGCGATCGAGCTCCCGACCGAGCGCGAGATGGAGTTGATCCCGTTGGCGATGCCGGTCTGCTCCAGGGGCACGCTGGCCGCGATCAGCGCGGGCATCGCGGCGTAGCCGAAGGAGATCGCGATGCCGGTGAGCATGCCCGCCGTGATCACCGCGGCCTCGGCGCCGTGCCCGAAGGCCAGCCAGGCGAAGCCCGCCACGCCGATCAGCGCGCCGACCGCGAGGGTGGAGCGGGCGCCGATCCGGCGCACCAGCAGTCCGCCGACCGGGGCGGCGGCCAGGGCGATCAGGGCGCTGGGCAGCAGGTACTCGACGGAGGCGCGCAGGACCGAGGCGGTGAAGCCGTAGCCGGTCAGCCGGCCCGGCATCTGGACGAGGTAGGAGATGCCGATGAACTGGGCGAACGAGGCGAAGCCCACGAAGAGCCCGGTCAGGTTGGTGAAGAGCACCTGGCGGTGGACGAACATCCGCATGTCCACGAGCGGGTTGCGCACCCGTCGCTCGACCAGCACCCAGAGGGCGGCGAAGACGGCGGAACCGGCCAGCGAGCCCAGCGTGCGGGCGGAGGACCAGCCCCACTCGTGGCCCTGCGAGATGCCGAGCAGCAGCAGGACCAGGAAGACGGCCAGGGTGAGCGCGCCCAGCACGTCGACCCGGCCGCCGGTGGGCGAGCCGCCGTGCGGTACCACCACGGCGACGGCCGCCAGGGCGAGCACGGTCAGCGCGGTGGAGAACCAGAAGACCAGGTGGTAGTCGGGGTGCGAGCCCTGGGTGAGCAGCCCGGTGGCCACCAGCGAGAGGCCGCTGCCGAACGCCAGCGTTCCGCTGACCAGCGCCATCGCCCCGTGCAGCTTCTCCTGCGGCACCTCGTCGCGGATCACGGAGAGGGCGAGCGGGAAGATCGCGGTGGCGGAGCCCTGCAGCACCCGGCCGATGATCAGCAGGGCCAGCGAGGTGGTGGTCGCGGCGATGACCGAGCCGACCACCATGACGGCGAGGACGGCGAGCAGCGTGCGCTTCTTGCCGAACTGGTCGCCGACCCGGCCCAGCAAGGGGGTGAAGACGGCAGCCGAGAGCAGCGCGGCGGTGGTCACCCAGCTGACGCCGGCGGCACCGGTGTGCAGCTCCTTCTGCAGCAGGGCGAGGATCGGGACGACCTGGGTCTGCGCCATGGCCACGACCATCGCGGCCAGGCCCAGCGCCAGGATCAGGGGCGTACTGCCGCGCCGCCCGGTGGCGGCGGTGGCCGTGGCCGTGGCCGTGGCAGATCTGGGCACGGCGCGATCGGCGGCGTGGCTCATCAGGTGGGGGTCCTTCCAGGAGGGGCCGGCCGCGCGCAGGCATGCGTCGGGCCGGCGCTCGAAGACAGCGGGCGGGACCTGGACGGTTGAAGCCTGCAAGGTTGATGTCTTCAAGCAATGCCTTGAAGGTAGACCTGAAAGATTGAAGAAGTCAAGCAATCCCGCCTACACTCGACCCATGACCCAGAGCGCCGCCCCGACCGCCACCCCGACCGCCACCGGCTCCGCCGCCCCCACGCCGGTCGAGCTGATGGACCAGGTCGCCGGCGCCGCGGCCGCCTACTACCGGAACTTCGCCGCACTGGCGGCCGAACGCGGCCTCACCCTCATGCAGGGCAAGACCCTCAGCCTGCTGCGCGAGCCCCGCCCGATGCGCACCCTGGCCGACCTGCTGGCCTGCGACGCCTCCAACGTCACCGGCATCGTCGACCGCCTGGAGGCCCGCGAACTCGTCCGCCGCGAGGTGGACCCGGCCGACCGGCGGATCAAGAACGTGGTGCTGACCGAGGAGGGCGAGCGCACCGTACGGCAGATCCGGCTGGACCTGATGTCCGGCCTCACCGGCCTGGCCCAGCTGGACGAGGCGGACCGGCACACCTTCCAGCGGCTCCTGGGCCAGGTCTTCCCCGGCTGACCGAGGCCCCCCGACCGGCGGGGCCCTCAACTCCCGTTCAGCGAACCGGCGGCCGCCTGGGCCACCGACTCGACCAGGGCGATGCCCCCGGACTCGTCGGCATTGCCGTCCGAGAGCACCGCGATCAGCAGCTGGTGCCCGTCGTGCTCCACCGTGCCGATGCTGTTGATCACCCACAGGCCGTCGGCGTCACGCGGCAGCCAGCCGTCCTTCACCGCGGACGTACCGCCGGTCGCCGCCGCGCTCACCCCCCAGCGCTGGTCGCTCTCGACCTGGCCCAGCAGCTGCTGGACGTAGCCGCGCGAGGCCGGGGAGAGGATCGAGTCACCGGTGAACACCTGGCACAGCAGCTGGGCCTGGTCGGCGGCGGTGGTGGCGGTGAGACCCCAATAACCGTCCGCGCCACCGGTGGTGGCGGTCAGCCCGAACCGCCGGTCGGCGGCGTTCAGCCCGCCGTCCTGGCCGATCTCGTTCCACAGGGCCGTCGCCGAGTCGTTGTCGCTGTTCTCGATCATCGCGGTGGCGAGGTCCTGCTGCGCGGCGGTCAGCGCGGTGCCGCCGTCCTGGGACTGGAGCAGCAGGGTGGCCAGGATGTCGACCTTGACGATGCTGGCGGTGGCGAAGCCGTGGCCGGGCGCACCGTAGGTGAGCGACTGGCCGGTCGTCAGGTCGGTGACGGACACCGAGAGCGCGCCGTCCGCCCGGGCGGCGGCGCTGCGCAGCGCCTCGTCCGCAACGGGGGCGGGGGCGGGCGTGGGCGTGGGCGTGGGCGTGGGACTGGGCGCGGGACTCGGGGTGGCGCTCGGGTCACCGGTAGCGGTAGCGGTCGGGGCGGCAGTGGCGCTCGGAGCGGAGGTGGCGGGCGCGGAGGGCGCCGAGGGCGCGGACACCGCGGCCGGGTCGGCCACGACGGACATCCGCGGCCGGCTCTCGGCGGCACCGGAACTCCCTTGCAGCACCCCGCTGATGATGCCTGCGGCCGCGAGGATGCCGACGGGTGCCAGCAGCCTCGACCGGGGGACGCTTCGCTTCGTCATGTCCAGTGACGCTAGAGAGCGCCGCTTTGAGCAGTCTGAGGACGGGATGGGTGTTTCCTGACACCTGGTCCGCTCCGCCGGGCCGTCACCCCGCCGGGTGGCGGACCGTCACGTGACGCCGAGGACCCGGGCGACGTGGCGCGCCAGCTGCGCCCGCAGCTCCTCGCGGGAGGCGTGCTCCGCGCCGGCCAGGTGCTCCACCAGGTCGGCACGGGTGGCCGCGAGCAGCGCGTGGGCGGTGAAGTCGCCGTCGGCCGCCCCCGGGATCCGGTGCAGGAGCTCCCGGACGAGGGTGTGCCACTGCTCGTAGTGCTCCGTCCGGTAGGGGCTGTCCGCTCCGGTCCCCTCCAGGGCCAGGGCGAGGTGACGGTTGTCCAGCTTGAAGCACAGCAGGGCGTCGAGCAGGGCCGGTACGCGCTCCGGCGCAGGCGTGCCCGGGCCCAGCGGGGGCGGGCCGGCCTCGACGGCTTCCGTGAGCGGCTGGAGCCGCGCCGCGTACAGGGCCCGGATCAGGCCCGTGCGGTCGCCGAAGGCGCGGAAGAGCGTCCCCTTGCCGACCCCGGCCGCCGCCGCGATGTCGGCCATGGTGACGTCCTCGGCGCTTCCGCCGTGGGAGAAGAGCTCGTCGGCCGCCGCGAGGGCCGCGGCCCGGTTGCGGGTCGCGTCCTTGCGTGGCTTGCGCTCGGTCATCTGCTTCCTCCGATTGCGATCCGGACCGCCGGTCCGTATCGTTCTTGAAGCGGACCACTGGTCCGTATCGTAAGCGACGGAGGACCCATGCCCGCGAACACCCCACCGGCGGAGCTGTACCGCCACGGCCTGCGCCTGCTGCTGGACAAGGACATTCCCGCCTGGGTCGGCCTGTGGGCCGAGGACGGCGTGATGGAGTTCCCCTTCGCGCCGCCGGGCCTGCCCCGGCGCCTGGAGGGCCGGGAGGCCGTCGCGGCCTACATGCGCGACTACCCCGACCACATCGACCTGCACGACTTCCCCGAGTTGCGGATCCATCGGACCACCGACGCCGCAACGATCGTGGTCGAGATGCGCGGCGTGGGCCGCGTCGTCCGCACCGGGGACCCCTTCGACATGTCCTACATCGCCGTCGTGACCGTCCGGGACGGGCGCTTCACCGCCTACCGCGACTACTGGAACCCGCTCGCCGTCCAGCAGCCCGGTCTCGACTTCACGGGGAGCAGCGCGGGATGAACGACACCAGCACCGTCCTGGTCACCGGCGCCACCGGCACCACCGGGAGCCGCACCGCCGCGCGGCTCGTCGCCGCCGGACACCGCGTCAGGGCCGCCGGCCGCAGTGCCACACCTCTGCCCGGCACGGAGCCGGTGCGCTTCGACTGGTTCGACCCCGCCACCTTCGACGGCGCCCTCGCCGGCACCGACCGCGTCTACCTCGTGCCACCCGTGGGGGACCCGGAACCGGCCACGGTCATGCTGCCGTTCCTCCGCCGGGCCCGGGCCGCCGGCGTGCGCCGCGCGGTGCTCCTCAGTTCCTCGGCCGTGCCCGCGGGGGGTCCGGCGGTGGGCGTGGTGCACCGGGCGCTGCCGGGCCTGTTCGACCAGTGGGCGGTGCTGCGGCCGTCCTGGTTCATGCAGAACTTCACCGGCGAGCACCTCCACGCGCGCGGCATCCGCGCGGACGGCACCATCCTGACCGCGGCCGGGAACGGACGGGTCGGCTTCGTGGACGCCGACGACATCGCGACCGTGGCCGTGCACGCGCTCACCGACGACCACGCGCCCGACACCGACCTGGTCCTGACCGGGCCGGAGGCGCTCAGCCACGACGACGTGGCCGCCGTCCTCACCGAGGTCACCGGCCGTTCGGTCGTCCACCGCCACCTGACGTACGACGAACAGCGCGCCCGACTCGCCGCACTGATGCCGGAGGAGTTCGCCGCGATGCTGGCCGGGATGGACCGGGCCATCGCGGAGGGCGCCGAGGACCGCACCACCGACACCGTCCGCCGCCTCACCGGTCGCCCCGCGCGGAGCTTCCGGCTGGTCGCCGAACGGGAGTTGACCGCCGACCGCTGACCCGCACCACCCGCCCGCCCGGGTACGGCCGGGGCGCCGGCCCCCGGCCCGAGGTCCTCGGGCCGGGGGCCGGCGGGGCGTCACTGCCAGGCGCGGTTGACCGCGTCGCGGGCCTGGCCCAGGTACTGCTGGTAGGTGCCGAGGTTCCAGGCCGCCCAGGAGGCCCAGCCCCGGCCGGTGCCGTCGTTGTCGATCCGGTAGGCCTTGCGGGCCGACCAGCCCATGTCCTGCCAGTTCTCGGCGGTGACGATCTCCGGGTCGTGGTAGTGCACCTCGGGGTACCAGCGCTCGTTGATCTGCCAGGCCCCGAGGTCCTTGGTGCCCGGGTCGGGGTCGGTGGGCAGGTTGGTGTGGACGGCCAGGCGGTTGCAGCCGGACTCGGCCATGGCGATCGCGACGGCGTAGATCGCGTCGTCGTTGCGGCCCTCACCGGACCTGTCCTTCGCGAAGCCCGCCGCCTTCGCCTCCCGGGCGCAGGCGTCGATGCCGCTCTGGTCCCCGGAGGCGTGGGCGGTGAAGCCCGTCGAGCTGACGGTGAGCGCCAGGGCGACGGCCGAACCGGTCAGCAGTGCACGAGTTCTGCGGAGCACGAGTGTTCTCCCTTCGACGGCGGCCCGGGATCGGGCCGGGTACGAGGAAGGACGCTAGGCGGCACCGGTAGACAAGCGGTCAACGCGGAACGCCCGTACCGCAGGCCCCGTACGGCCGCCGCCCCGGCCACCCTGGCACCCCGTGGGCGCGCGGGAGCGGCCCGGATAGGGTGGAACGGCACGTCAGAGGGCCGGGAGCGGCCGGGAAGGGCCTGGGGCATGGGGAAGAAGAGCGAGCTGGACGACCTGCGGGCGCGGGTGGCCACGCTGGAGGCCGAGGTCGACCGGCTGCGGGGTGAGGCGGCGGCGGCCGGCCGGGCGCCGGCGGTGACCGCCGGGCAGCCCCAGTCGATGACCCGCATCGCGGACGCCGTCGGTGTGATGGTCTCCGGCGGCCGGGCGGAGCAGCCGACCCGGGTCCTCCAGGCACGGACCGGCAGCCCGGAGCGCAGGACCGTAGCGGCCCCGCAGGCCCCGGAGGCCCCGGAGGCCCCCGAGCCTGCGGAGACCCGGAGCCTCCCGGTCCCCGCGCACGGCCAGTTCCTGGAGAGCCTGCTGTCGGGTCGTTAGGACAGTCGGCGGCACTCAGATGCCGAGCAGGCCCGCCAGCCTCCCGTGCTCCTCCGGGGTGAGCGGGCGCACCTGGCAGGTGCAGCCGCGCAGGTCGGAGGAGCCCATCTCGGCGTTCGAACCGGCGTCGGTGGTGAGGAGGTTGACGTTGGAGAGGCGCCAGGAGTCCGGGCCGTCGAGCTCGGGGTACCACCAGGAGGCGGAGACGCAGACGCTGTCGTCGCGCAGCCGGTCGGTGACCTTGACCCGGAAGTAGGCCGCCCGGTCGTGCCGGGTGACGGCGGCCCAGGCGCCGTCGGCGAGGCCCCGGTCGGCGGCGGCGCGCGGGGACAGCTCGGCCCGGGGGTGGGGCTCCTTCTCGCGGAGCTGGCCGACCTGGCGGAACTCCGAGTTGAAGTAGAAGGTCGAGTGGCGCGAGGTGAGGATCAGCGGGTGGTCCTCGTCCGGCTGCTCGCGGTCGGTCCACCCGGGCAGCGGGTCGTAGCCCATCATCCGCAGGCCGGGGTGGTGGAAGGTGAACTTGCCGGAGCGCGTCCTGAACCCCTCCTGTTCGTACTTGCGGTAGCGCAGGCCGGTGGCCCGGTACTGCTGGGCCTGGAGGGCCTTCCAGTCCATGCCGATCGGCGCGAGCCGTGCGTCTAGGGCGTCCTGGGCGCTGTCCCAGAACCCCTCCAGGCCCAGCCGGTGGGCGAGTTCGTTGAGGATGGCCTCGTCGGGCCTGCTCTCGCCGAGGGGGTCGACGACCCGGTTGCGGCTGGCCACGTAGTTGGCGTGCTCGACGATCTGGTCCCGCTCCGTCCAACTGGGCACCGGCAGCACGATGTCCGCGTAGCGCACCGTCGGCGTCAGGAAGAGGTCGGCGGCCACGATGAAGGGGACGGCGCGCAGGGCCGCCTCCACCTTCGCCGAGTCCGCGTAGCTGACCAGCAGGTTCGACCCGAAGATGAGCAGGCTGTTCACCGGGTACGGCTCGCCGGTGAGGCAGGCGTCGAAGACCGCCCCGGGGTGCGCCCAGCCGGACATGCCCAGGATGGAGTGCCCGGCGACGAGCCGGTCGCCGCCGGCGCCGTCCGGGAGCAGGTCGTAGCCGGGCATCGCGCGCCTGCCGATGATCCCCGGGGGTTCCCACAGCACGTCGCCGCCGGGGACGTCGACGTTGCCGCACAGTCCGGAGAGCTGGACGAGCAGTCGCGCGGTGCCGAAGGAGTCCCGGCTCTGCTGCGCCCCGGTGCCCAGTTCGATGCCCGCGCTCGCCGCGGTGCCGTACGCCGTCGCGGCCCGGCGGATGAGGTCCGCCGGGACGCCGGTGATCCCGGCCGCCCGTTCCGGTGTCCACTCCCGGACGTGGGCGCGCAGTTCCTCGGCGCCGGTGGCGTACCGGGAGACGAACTCCCGCTCCTCCAGGCCCTGTTCGACGATCTCGTGGAGGAGTGCCAGGGCCAGGGCGGTGTCCGTCCCGGGCCGCAGTTGCAGGTGGAGTTCGGCGCGCCGGGCGACGGGGGTGCGGACCGGATCGACGACGATCAGTCTGGTCCCCCGGCTGACGGCGTCGAGCAGCCGGGTGCCGATGACGCCGTCCCCGTGCGTCGCGGGCTTGTTGCTCCCCCACAGCACGACGAGTTCCGGACCGCCCTCGTAGTCGACGAAGCTGAACGCGCCCATCGAGAGGATCCCGGCCATGACGCGCGGGTAGAAGCACACGTGGGCCGGCCCGATGACGTTCGGGGTGCCCAGCGCGTTCCCGAAGCGGAACAGCCACTCCTGGTAGTTGCGGTCGGTGCCCTGGGCGAGCACGATGCTGCGCGGCCCGGCGCCGGCGAGGTCGGCGCGGAGCCTGGCGGCGATGGTGTCGAGCGCCTCCTCCCAGTCGATCTCCTCGAACTCGCCGCTGCCCCGGCTGCCGACCCGCCGCAGCGGGCGGGTCAGCCGGTCGGGGTGGCGGGCGAGCGCGGGCGCCGCCCGGCCCTTCGCGCAGAGGAATCCGCGGTTGTTCGGATTCTCCGGGTCCCCGGCCACGGTGAACTCGTCACGGTTCCCGGGAATTAGCAGAACCCCGCACCCGCCGTGGCAGCTGCGGCAGATGGATCGGACGGCTTCGTTGGTCATTCGGTCGGCCCCCACGTCGAATTAGGGAGAAGCGACGGCGCCCGCTATCGCGAGATCTTGGAATTCACGATCTTGGAATGGTCGTGCACCCGTGGACCGCCGACGGTGTTTTCGACGGTGACCTGTCAAGTCGGGTCGGGCTGAATCAACGTCAACTGTACTGTCCGGAAGCTGACTTGGCAGTGAAGTTCACCGTCGTCGACCACCCTGCTTCCGGGCGTTATGCGGCTTTTCCACCGGATGTTCCACGGGCCGCACGCCCTTTTTGCCCACGTTTTCGAAGTCCTGCATGATCCTTGAAACAGGAATCTTGCGCCCCGTTCAAAGCTGGCCCTAGGATGCCGCCAGTAGGCACCATGCGAAGTCCTTTTTGGAGGGCGTCATGGCATCCTTATCCCCGAAGAATTCCCGGGTCGACTTCTTGCCGGGCGCCGTTCCCACGTCGGACAATCGGTCTGATTCGACTCTTCCCAAACGTTGGTACAACTTTCTCGGCGATCTTCCCGGACACCTGCCGGAAGTCCGCAACGAGGGCAATCCGAGCCCTGCCGAGATTGCCGCGAAGGTGCGCCCGAAGGCCATCCTGGAGCACGACCGGCCGGCCGCACCGTGGGTCCCGATCCCGCAGCCGGTGCAGGACTGGCTGCGGCACGTCGGCCGGCCCACCCCGCTGCACCGGGCCCGGCGCCTGGAGCAGCGGCTGGGCACCGGAGCGCGGATCTACCTCAAGCGCGAGGACGTGCTGCCGACCGGCAGCTTCAAGCTCAACTCCGCCATCGCCCAGGCGTACTACGCCGCCGAGGAGGGGCGCCGGACCCTGGTCACCGAGACCGGGGCCGGCCAGTGGGGCATGAGCGTGGCGCTGGCGGCCGCCATGTTCGGCCTCGACGCGGAGGTCTTCATGGTGCGCTGCTCCCTGGAGCAGAAGCCCTACCGCCGGCACTACATGGAGCTCCTCGGCGCGAAGGTCCACCCCTCCCCCTCGCCGTTCACCCCGGTCGGACGCGAGCTGCTCGCCCGCGTCCCCGACCACCCGGGCAGCCTCGGCACCGCGATCAGCGACGCCATCCAGTACGCGCTCGGGAAGGAGTCGGCCGCCTACCTCTCCGGCAGCGGCACCCCGCACGTCTACCTGCACCAGACCCTGCTCGGGCTGGAGGTGCGGGCGCAGCTGGAGGAACTCGGCGAGGACCTCGGCGCCCCCGGGCGGGGCGACCACCTGGTCGCCTGCGCGGGCGGCGGCAGCAACCTCTGCGGCCTGATCGGGCCGTACCTGCGGGCCCGTACGGACGGCGCCGACCTGAGCTTCCTCGCGGCGGAGTCCACCGCGGCGCCGCGGCTCACCGCCGGGGTCTACCGGTACGGCCGCTCCGACGTGGCCGGCTTCACGCCCGAGGTGATGGGCTACTCGATGGGGATGGACTACATCCCCCCGGCCGTCCACGCCGCGGGCCTGCGCAACCACCACAGCTCCGCGATCGTCAGCCTGCTGCGGCACGAGGGCGTCCTGGACGCCGTCGCCTTCGGCGACCCCGAGTCCTTCGCCGCCGGGAGGCTGCTGCTGCAGACCGAGGGCATCCTGCTGGCGCCCGAGTCCAACCACGCGCTCGCCGCCGCCCTCGGTGTGGTGGCCGAGGCCGACGCGCGGCGGCAGCGGCCGGTCGTGGTGGTGCTCGCCAGCGGCTCGGGCCTGCTGGACCTGCAGAGCTACCACGACGTCGGCCGGCCGGCGTAGCACCCGCACCGGGGCGGCGCACGGGCGCGCCCCGCACCACTGGAACTCGTTGCTAGGGGGGGCAATGCGGTTGGCACTACAGGCGCGGCCCGGCGTGCACTGCGAGACGACGACGCTGGGGGCCATGCTGCGCCACGCCGGCGCCGACGTCTCGGAGCCGATGCTGTTCGGGCTCGGGCAGGGCATCGACTTCCAGTACTGGGAACCGCCGGCACCCGGGCTCACACCGATGCTCACCGGGCGCACCGGCGCCGGGGAGCTGGCGCGGAACGCCTGCGCCGCCCTCGGCGTGGAGCTGCGGGAGTCGCAGGAGGCGGACCAGGCCGCCGCCGAGCAGCGGGCCGCCGAGCTGCTGCGCGCCGGGTCCGTGGTCGGCGTGACGGTGGACATCTACTACCTCGACTACTTCACCTCCAAGAGCCACTTCGCCGCCCACTGCATCGCGCTGTACGGCCTCGACGACACCACGGCCTATGTCATCGACACCGAACAGCAGGGCGGGGCGAGGGAGTTGAGCGTCGAGTCGCTCCGGCTGGCGCGCGGCTCGACGGAGGGGTTCATGCCCTCGCCGAACCGGCAGCTGCACCTCGGCCCGCTGCCGGAGCGGCTGACCGCCAACCCGGAGCCGCTGCTGCTCGACCGGGCGTGGGGCGCGATGCGCGCGGCCGCGCGGACGGTGCTCGACGACCGGGGGCCCCGGTTCGGGATCGCCGGGCTGCGCCGGGCGGCGGCGGAGATCCCCGGCTGGCGGGACGCGCTGGCGTCCGACGTCGAGCTGGTGCCGGCCACCGGGCGGTTCTGGCGCTACGCCGGGACCGGCGGCACCAACTTCCGGGGCCTCTACCTGGACTTCCTCCGCGAGGTGCGAAGCCGCTCCGGGGAGGTCCGGCTCGACCCGGTGATCGGGGCCTTCGAGCAGCTCCGGCAGGACTGGGACGAGGTGATCGAGCTGCTGCTCGGCTACGGCGACGCCGGCAACGGCGCGGCGGGCGGACCGGAGCAACGGCAGCAGCAGCTGAACACGGTCGGGGCCCGGCTGGCCGCGATCGCCGACGCCGAGCAGGCCGCCTTCGGCCGGCTGCTCGACGTCACCACCGACATCGCGGGCTGAACGGCCCCGGGGGATCGCAGAAAGCGGGTCGACCATGGCTGGTGCGCGGGGCAGGGCCGCCGATCGCGTCCACGAGACCGAGGACGGTCTGCAGGGCGACGAGATCGCGGTGAAGTACGACGAGATGCAGCGTCACATCCGGGACCACGGCTGGCTCCAGGAGAAGGTGGACGACGTCCTCGGGGCCGGCATCCGCTCCGGGTCGGTGCTCGAACTCGGTTGCGGCCCAGGATACTTGGGGCTGGAATGGATGAAACAAACGGAAAGTCCGGGTAAACTCACCGGGGTCGACATCTCCGAGGCGATGCTCCGGCGGGCGCGTGCCAACGCCGCCGGTTACGGCCTCGCGGAGCGCTGCACCTACGACTGCGCGGACGTCCTGACCCTGCCCTACCGGGACGACTCCTTCGACCACGTGTTCAGTTCCGCCTCCCTCCACGAGTGGGCGGACCCGGTCCGCGCGCTGTCCGAGCTCCACCGGGTGCTGCGGCCCGGCGGCCACTACTGCGTTACCGACCTGCGCCGGGACGTCGACCGCGTCACCTTCCAGTTCATGAAGGCCAACATCGCGGCGGACATGCGGCCCGGGTTCCGTTCCTCGATCAACTCCTCGTACGTCAGGAGCGAGGTCGAGCAGCTGCTCCGGCAGGCCGGCCTCGTGGCCGAGGTGAAGGAAGTGCTGTTGGGGCTGGTCATCACCGGCAGGAAGGAAGCGTCGTGAACGCACTCGCAGGGAGCACGCCGAGACTCTCCACCACCTACGACGGACGCTTTCCCGGGCCCGCGGACTTCGACGCGGTCTGGGAGGCCGTCCTCGACGCCTCCGGCAGCTGGCAGGACGTCGACTGCGCCGAGCACCTGCGCGGCTGGTGCGGCCCCGGGACGGACCGCCTGGTCACCGGGCTGGCCGACGGACTCGCCCGGGTCAACCACATCGGGATCTACCTCGGCGACTACGAGCGCGACGACGCCGTCCTGGACTGGCACGCCCACCTGGTCGGACTCCGCGCGGCCGGACGGATCGCCGAGGTCGAGACCGGCCCCTCGTACATCTCGCCGCGCCAGTACGGCACCCAGGGGTGGTGGAACTCCGTCGTGCTGCCCGACGGCCGCGCCATCGAGACCTTCGCCTGCAAGCACTACGGCAGCTGGCGGGAGCGCAGCACCGAGGAGCGCCGACTGCTGATGTCCCACCTCGCCGTCGAGGTCCGCGCCGAGGCCGACGTCCGGCGGACCCTCGACACCCTGGCGCGGGACGCGGCGCACCTCGAAGTGATCGCCTTCACCGAGGCCGACGAACTCGGCCACACCTACGGCCACCTGCGCAACAACGCCGACGGGACGGTGCTGGAGATCGTCCACCAGGCCCCGCGCGAGGGGAGAACCGCCTGATGGGGACCACCGCTCCCGCCCCCTACTCGGGCGACCACTGCGAGTCGACGGCCCTGGTCAACATGCTCCGCACCAAGGGCATCGAGCTCAGCGAGCCGCTGGTCTTCGGCCTGGGGCAGGGCCTCTCCTTCCTCTACTGGCACTCGAAGCAGATGCCCGGTCCCTTCCTCGGCGGCCGGGTCAAGCCCGACCACCTGATCCGCAATGCCGTCCGGGCGCTGGGCCTGGAACTCCACGAGCAGGAGACCACCTCCCGGGAGCGCGCGGAGGCCGGCCTGCTGGCCGCCCTCGACGCGGGCGAGGTGGTGGGGTTGAAGCTCGACCGCTTCCACCTCGACTACGCCGAGGAGAGCCACCACTTCGCCGCGCACTACGTGACCTGCGTCGGCTACGACGGGGACGCCTTCCTGCTCGCGGAGACGGCGCCGCTCGGCGTCCGGCGCACCTCCCGGCAGAGCCTGCGCGAGGCCCGCGCCGCCAAGGGGCCGATGAGCTCCCGCAACCTGGCCTTCCGCCTCGGCGCGGGCGACTTCGACCCGGCCGGGCTGCCGGAGGGCTGCCGCGGCGCGGTCCTGGCCACCGCCCGGGACTTCCTCGCCCCGCCGATCACCAACCTCGGCTTCAAGGGGATCGCCAAGACCGGCTCGCTGATGCGCAGGTGGTCCGAGCAGCTGGACGACCCGGTCGCGGCGGTGCGCCGGATCGGCGTCAGCATGGAGGACGGCGGCACCGGCGGCGGCTTCTTCCGGGCGCTCTGGGCCCGCTTCCTGGACGAGGCGCACGGTCTGACCGGCATCGAGGCCTACCGCCTCGCCGCGGCCGACTACCGCCGGACGGCCGACCGCTGGACGGAGGTCGCCACCCTGCTGCGGAAGGCCGACGAGGCCTCCCTGCGGGGCTCGCTGGAGGAGGCGGCCGCGGTCGTCGGCGAACTCGCCGGGCAGGAGCGCGCGGCCATGACCGCCCTGGAGGAGGCGTCCCGATGACGACCGCCACCACCACCGCCGGGCACGCGTCGACGGGCCGGCTGCGCGACCGGGTCGCCGCCCGCATCGCCATCGCCCGGCGGGTCGCCGAGGTGAGCGCACTCGACCGGCCGGGGCTCGACGACTGGGCCCGGCAGGCCCTCGCCCGCGCCGTGCGGCACGCGTGCGCCAACTCGCCCTTCTACGCCGCCCACGTGCCCGGGGAGGTCGCCGAGGCCGCCGCGGCGGGCCGGCCCGGGGCGTTCCGGCGCCTGCCCTTCACCACCCGCGAGCACCTCAAGGCCGGGTACCCGCTCGGGCTGCTGGCGGTACCGAAGCGGGAGGTCATCCGCTTCGACGAGAGCTCCGGGACCGGCGACGGCCGCTCGATCGGCGCGTTCTTCACCGTCGAGGACTGGCTGGAGAACAACCTGACCGTCGCGGGCCTGCTCGCCGCGGTGGTCGACGCACGGGACGTGGTGGCCGTCGCCGTCCCGTACGAGCTGGCCGGCGTCGGCCAGGACCTGGACCGGGCGTTCGAGATCCTGGGCTGCACGATCGTCCCGCTCGGCGCGGCCTCCCCCGGCTGCCCGCCCGAACGGATGGTCCGGGCGCTGCGCAACGCGGGCGCCACCACCCTGGTGTGCTCCGGGACGAGGGCGCTGTTCCTGGGCGAGACCGCCCGGCGGGCCGGCCTCGACCCCCGCCGGGACCTCGCCGTCACCCGGATCCTGATGGCGGGCGAGGGGTCGTCCCCGGCCAAGAAGCAGCGGCTGCACGACCTCTGGGGCGCGACCGCCTACTCGATGTTCGGCATGACCGAGACCAACACCCTGGCGATGTTCTGCGCGCTCGGCGACCTGCACCTGGTGGAGACCCGGAGCTACTTCGAGGTCGTCGACCCGGCGTCGGGCGCACCGCTGCCGGACGGCTCCGTCGGCGAGCTCGCGGTGACCACCCTGGCGAGCCGGGCCATGCCGCTGCTGCGCTACCGGACCGGCGACACCTGCCTGATCGAGGCGGCGCCCTGCGCCTGCGGCTCCCCGCTGCGGCGGCTGCGGCACCGGGGCCGGATGGGCGACCGGATCCGGGTCGGCACCCGCTGGACCTCCCAGCTGGAGGTCGAGGACATCGTCCTCGGGGCGATGACCGCCGCCCCCTACTACTTCGCCTTCGACGTCGACGGCGACGCACTGGAGATCGCCCTGCCGCCGTCCTCCGGCGACGACGCCACCCGCGCCCTGATCGCCGACCGCGCCCGGGAGCGGCTGGGCGCCCCGACCCGCTTCCGCGCCCTGGACGTCGCCCGCTTCGAGCAGGCGCTGCGGACCTCGGCGAAGCCGACCATGCGGAACTTCACCGCGCCGCACGGCCGGCCCGGGGGCGAGGGGGGCGGCGGGACGTGACCGAGCTGCCGCTGCCGACCGGGCTGCCGCTGGACGGGAGGTTCACCATCGACGAGACCTGCATCGACTGCCGGCTCTGCCAGGACCTCGCGCCCGAGAACTTCGAGGGCGACCTCGACAACGACGTGCACTACGTCAGCAAACAGCCGGAGACGGACCGCGAACTCGACTGCGTGCTGGACGCCGTGGACTCCTGTCCGACCGACTCCATTCGATACGTGGCGACGACCACCGGGGGATGATGTGAATGTCAAGGCCGGATCCGCAGGGCTCCCCCGTGGCAGAGGCTGAACCCGCCAGGGGCGGTCCGAGGACGACCGCGCTCGGCCCGGTGGCCGAGAGCTACGACCAGCTCCACCGCATCGACCTGCTGGCCCGGGCCAGGGCCGGCGGCGGGGTGGCGCCCGCCTCGTACGAGTCGCTGGTGCGCGCCGTCTTCCAGGCCGCCGAGGTGTCCCTGCGCAACCTGAGCCGGCTCGCCGAGCGCACCCGGGCCGGCACGCTGGCGGGCGAGCTCGGCGACACCGCGCGGTTCAGCCGCTGGAGCATCGGCTTCCACCGGCTGCTGCGCCACCTCGGCACCGCGCTGTTCGACGCCCGCAGCGTCTTCGGGCAGGGCGACCTCGCCGGGACCTCCGAGATCGGCCTCGCCGAGTCCGCCGGGTACCGGACGTACGTCGAGGCGGTGCGGGGCCTGGAGCAGGCCGTACGGACGGCCCTGCTGGAGCGCGACCAGAAGGCGGTCCGCTCGACCATCGCCACCCGGAGCATCGACGACCCGCTGTACTCCTTCCTGCACGACCTGCGCACCGGCAGCCACGACGCGACGAAGTGGGAGAGCGACCTCTCCGGCGTGCGGGTGCGCAAGCCCGTCGGGCAGACCCTGGACGAGTTCACCCGGGCCGCCCTGCTCGCCGAGGCCGTGGCCGCCACCGAACTCCACGGCGCCACCCTGCACGGCGAGTTCGTCGCCCTCCACCAGATCCCGGAGCTGCTCTGCGCCGAGGCCAACGACCACCTGGAGGCCGCCGTCCGGGCGCTGCGCGCCGCCGACCTGAGCCGCGCCGTGGAGCACCTCGCGGCCTGCCGGGCCCTGCTGGTGCCGGTCGTCGAGGCGCAGCGGGTGATGGCCGAACTGCTGGCCACCGGCGAGTACCACGGCTTCCGGGAGAACCTCGGTCCGGCCAGCGGCACCCACTCGCTGGCGATCAAGCAGCACATGTTCCGGGACCTCTTCAAGTGCTTCTGGGGGGACCTGGAGAGCTGGCTGCTCTCCTTCCACCAGGGCTCGCTGAGCGACGCCGTCCGGTCGGTCGACGAGGGGCGGCACAAGGATCCGGAGCTGTGGCTGCGGCACTCCGTGATCGACCACGCCTTCCGGCTGCACTTCGTCCACCAGCAGTGGCGGCACGAGCACCTGCACATGCCGCGGAACTGCCTGGGCAGCGGCGGCACCAAGTCGATGATCGGGATCCCGGACGGACCGCAGGCGGTCTACAAGATGCGGGACGCGGCGAACGCCCAGCGGTCGCTGGTGGCGATCCACGCGGCGCGCGGCGTGCGGCTGTCGAACTCCGTCCCGGACTCCCCGCTCAACCGGCTGGTGGCCGGCCCGGCCTCGGTCGACGCCGAGCTGATGCGACTGGTGGGCGAGGCCACCCGGGAGTACTTCCCGGACGTCCAGGAGCAGAGCTACAAGCCGTTCCATTCCGGCGCGGCCGAGCGCAAGCCGTAGGAGAGAGGGCAGTGACGACTACTCAGTCCGCGGCAGCCGACGGGGCCGCGTCCACCCCAGGGGTCGAGCTCCTGCCCGGGTCCCCCGGCGGGGCCTGGCGGGGGCAGGACTTCATCCGCAGCATCGACGACGGTCGCGAGGTCTGGTCCGACGGCCGGCGGGTCGACGTGGTCGGGGATCCGAGGTTCCGGCCGATGCTGGACTCGCTCGCCGCGCTGTACGACCTCCAGCACGCGCCGGAGCACTCCGCGGAGATGCTCTGGCGGTCGGACCTCTCGGGGCGGCCGGTCAGCCTGTCCTACCTGGCGCCGAGGACCCGGGAGGAGCTCGACCGGAAGTGGCGCAACTCGCGCCGGTGGGCCGAGGCCTCCCACGGGCAGTTGTCCCGGCTGCCGGACTTCATGGCGAACGTGGTGGTGGGCCTCTACCACTTCCGTTCCCAACTCGCCCAGGTGGATCCGGAGTTCGGCCGTAATGCCGAGCGCTACTACCACTGGTGCCGGGAGAACGACATCGCGCTCACCCACGGCCTGGGGGACCCGCAGATCGACCGCTCGTCGACCCCGAGGGAGCGCCCGGAGATCGGGCTGCGGGTGGTCAAGCGCGACGCGGACGGCATCGTGGTGCGCGGCGCCAAGCAGATCGCCACCCTGGCCCCGTACGCCCACGAGGTACTGATCTACCTCTCCCCCGCCAACTACCTGCGCGAGGACCCGAGTTACGTCTGCTGGTTCGGCATCCCGCTGGCCACCCCGGGGCTGCGGATCCTGTGCCGCAGGTCGTACGCCGAGGGCTCCGGCGGCCTCGCCGCCCGGCTGGACGAGCAGGACGCCATGCTGGTGTTCGACGACGTGTTCGTCCCCCGGTCGCGGGTGTTCCTGCTCGACGACGCCGGTGTGGCGGCCCGCGGGTTCCACGAGCTCAACCGGTGGTCGCTCTACACCGGCCAACTCCGGTTCCACCAGCGGCTGCGGACCCTGCTCGGCACCGCCTCGCTGCTGGCGCGCTCGATCGGCGTCGACCGCTTCCGCGAAGTGGGCGCCATGCTGGGCGAGTTGACCTCCTACGTCGAGCTGGTGCGACTGGGACTGGCCGCCGTGGACGCCGAGAGCGCGGTCACCTCCTCCGGCCTGCTCGCCCCCGGCTCCACGGCCGCGCTCGACGCCGTCGCGGGGGACTTCTCCACCCGGGCGTCGGCGATCGTGCGGCAGATCGGCGCCTCGGGACTGATCATGCAGCCCTTCGAGGGCGATCTGGCGGCCCCCGAACTGCGCGGCGCGCTGGACGCGTACATGGGCGGGCGGGACATCGGCCCGGACGAGAAGTCCCGGATCTTCCGGCTCGCCGCCGACCTGGTCATCGACCGCTTCGGCACCCGCCAGGAGCTCTACGAGTCCTGGAACCGCGGCGACCCGGCCCGGGTCCGCGCGGTGCTCCACTCCACCTACCCGGACCTCGCGGCCTGCGAGGGCCAGGTCCGCGACCTGATCGAACGGGGGCGGCAGTGAGTCCTGACAGCATCGTCCTTGAGGGCGTCACGACCCACAACCTCAAGTCGGTCGACGTCCGCCTCCCCAAGGGGAAGCTCATCGTCGCCGCCGGCGTCTCGGGGTCGGGTAAGTCCTCGCTCATCATGGACACCCTCTTCGAGCACTCGAAGTCGCTCTACCTGGGCGCCCTGTCGAGCAAGTCCCTGGACCTGGGGGACGGTGACTACCAGTTCGACCGGATCGCCGGGACCCAGCCGCCGGTGGCGCTGCGCCAGCGCGACGGCGGCCACTCCAACCCGCGCTCGACGGTCGGGACGCTGACCGGCCTGGACGGGCTGTACCGGCTGCTGTTCGGCGCCGGCTCCAGGCCCGTCTGCCCGGTCTGCTTCGGCCCGACCGGCCCGGACCTGCGCTGCGGGACCTGCGGCTGCTTCGCCGAACCGCACTCCGCGAAGCACTTCAGCGCCAACCGGCGCGAGGGCAAGTGCCTGCGCTGCGACGGGGTCGGCGAGCTGATCGGGTTCTCGCTGGAGCGGATCGTCCCCGACCCCTCGAAGACGCTCACCGAGATCTGGGACGGCGCCGACCCGGGGACCTTCGCGATCCCCAATGTGCGCAAGGCCTTCGAGACGATGGCCGCGGACATCGGCCTGGACCTCGACACGCCCTTCGCCGAGCTCAAGCCGGAGCAGGTCGAGCGGGTGCTGCACGGCTCGGACACCGTCTACACCATCAAGATCCGCAAGGTCACCAACGACGTCCGCTTCGAGGGCATCCTCGGCTTCGCCGAGCGCGCCTACAAGAACGCCTCGACCGCGGCCCGGCGGGGCGCCTTCTCCAACTACCTGGCGAAGGAGACCTGTCCCGACTGCGGCGGCGGGCGGCTGCGGCCCGAGTCGCTCCGGGCGACCGTGGCCGGCCACACCTTCCACGCCTTCCAGAGCGACGAACTCGGCGACTCCGTCGTCCGGTTGCGCGAGGCGCTGGCCTCCGGCGCCCTGCCGCCGCAGGTCCGCGAACTCGCCGCGTCGATCATCCGGCAGAGCGAGAACATCGAGGAGGTCGGCCTGGGCCACCTCCAGCTGCGGCGGCCGGTGCCCACCCTCTCCGGCGGCGAGCTCCAGCGGCTGCTGCTCGCCCAGCACCTCGCCAGCGACCTCACCGGCGTCATGTACGTCCTGGACGAGCCGACCGCCGGACTGCACGAGAGCGAGACCGGCCGGATCATCGCCTCGCTGCGCCGGCTGCGGGACCTCGGGAACACCGTCATCGTCATCGAGCACGACGAATCGGTGATCCGGGCCGCGGACTGGATCGTGGAGCTCGGCCCGGGCGCCGGTTCCCGGGGCGGGCAGGTCGTGGTCGAGGGCCCCTTCGCGGAGGTCCTCCGCACCGAGGGCTCGCCGACGGCCGCCGCCCTGCTGTCGGACCCGCCCACCCGGCGCCGGGTCGACACCGCCGGCACCCCGTGGCTGGAGGTCCGCGACATCTCCCGCAACAACGTCCGCAACCAGGCCGTCCGACTGCCGCTCACCGCGCTGACCTGCGTCTCCGGGGTGTCCGGCGCTGGGAAGAGCTCGCTGGTCGCGGGCCTGCACGACAGCGTCGCCCGGGCCGTCGCCCGGGGCGCGGACAGCGCCGTGGTCACCGGGGCCGGCGCCCTGACCGACGTCATCCACGTCGAGCAACGGGCCATCGGACGCTCCAGCCGGAGCACCCTCGCCACCTACATCGGCATCGGCGACCACCTCCGGGACGCCTTCGCCGCCAGCCCGGACGCGGTCGAACTCGGCCTCGGGCGGGCGGAGTTCAGCACCAACGTGGCCGGCGGCCGGTGCGAGGCCTGCAAGGGCCTGGGGCTCGCCGAGATCGACCTGACCCTCTTCAAGAGCGAGTCCGTGGTCTGCCCCGAGTGCGACGGCCGGAAGTTCCAGGAGCACGTCCTCGCCGTCCGGCTCAACGGCGCCACCATCCACGACGTCCTCGCCATGACCGTCGAGGACGCCGTCGGCTGGTTCGACCCCCAGGCCCACGCCAAGATCGTCCGGGCCCTCACCGTCCTCGCCGAGTTCGGGCTCGGCTACCTCCAGCTGGGGTGCTCGACGACCGTGCTCTCCGGCGGCGAGGCACAGCGGCTGAACCTCGCCGGCGAGCTGCTCAAGCAGCGCCGCAGCGGCACCCTCTTCATCTTCGACGAACCGACCCGCGGCCTGCACCCCGCGGACATCCGGCACCTGCTGGCCCTGTTCGACCGGCTCATCTCCACCGGCAACACCGTCATCGCGATCGAGCACAACCTGCGCGTCCTGGCGATCTCCGACTGGGTGGTCGACCTCGGACCGGGCTCCGGCGCCGAGGGCGGGCAGGTCATCCACTGCGGGCCCCCGGAGGCGCTCGCCGAACACCCGGACAGCGTCACCGGCCGCCACCTGCGCGGGCGTTCCGAGCCGACCGCGCCCGTCCCGGTGGAGCCCGGCGGCCCCCGGGACCTCGCCGGCCTCGCCGAGCTGCTGCCGCGGTCCGTCGCGGTGGTCGCCGGCACCCGCCACCGCCCCGAGCAGGACGGCCCGACCCCGTACGGACTCGCGATCGGCTCGCTGACCGTCGTCTCCGGCGAACTCGCCCTGCTCGGCTTCGTGGTGGCGTCCGGGAGTTCGAGCTGGTCCGCGCTCGCCGACGGGCGGCCATTCTGCCTCAACGTGCTCGCCGACGACCAGCGCGAGCTGGGCACCAGGTTCTCCCGGACCAGGCCGGACCTCCGCTTCACCGCGCTGCCGTGGGCCCCGACGTCCAGCGGCAGCCCGCACCTCGCGGGCGCCTACGCCGTCCTCGAATGCCGGCTGGAGGGCACCTACCGGATGGGCGACCACGACCTCGTGCTGGCCAAGTGCCTCGGCGTCGACGTCAACCCCGCGGCCGGGTGCGCGCCGCTGCTGCGCACGAATGGGCCCGGCGGCGCGCTCCAGGACTACGGGTGGCGGACGCCGGACGACCAGGGCACGGGGGTGTGACCGTGGCGACGACCGCTTCCGGGATCTACGAGCACTTCCTCGGCCTGCTCGGGCCGGGCGACGGCGGAGCGCACCGACCCGGCCCGCGCGCCGGGGCCGAGGCCTGGCGCGGTTCGGCCCGCGCCCGCTACGGCGAGTGGTCCGACGCCGCCGGGCACACCCACTCGGCCTTCCTGACCCGGGACGAGTGGGTCCGCAACCAGATCGACCTGGCCCGCTGCCTCGACGGCCTGCTGACCGAGGACGACGTGGTCATCGTCGCCGTCCCGTACGAGCTGTCCTTCGTCGGCGCCGAGGTCGAGCGCGCGATCGAGCTGGTCGGCGCGGCCGTGATCGGGGTCGGCACGAGCGACACCATCTGCCCGCTGCCGCGGGTCCTCGACCTGATGGGGCAGTACGGGGCGACGGTGCTGGTCTGCTCGGCGACCGTGGCGGCCAGGCTGGCCGCGCTGGCCGTCGCGCGCGGGCAGCGGCCGGCGGACTCCGCGGTCCGCCTGGTCGTCACCACCGGCGAGGCCAGCTCGGCCGAGCGCCGCGAGCGGGTGGCGGCCCTGTGGGGCGCCGACGCGTCCGAGCTCTACGGGACCGCCTCGACGCCCACGGTCGCCGTCCCCTGCGCGGCCGGCGCGCTGCACCTGTGCGACCACCGGCTGCGGGCGGCGGTCCGGACCCCCGGAGCCGACGGCCCGGCGGCGTTCCGCGGTGAGTTGCTGCTGGCCTTCGGGACGGCGGACACCCCCGACACCCCCGACACCCCGGACGCCCCGAACGGCGCGAACGGCGCGAACGGCGCGGCGGAACCGACCGGGCAGTTCGTGGAACTGGGCCCGGCCGACGGCGGCTGCGGTTGCGGCGCCCGGAGCCCGGTGCTCGCCCCGCTCGGCCGGGTGGCCGAACTGGTCGGCTCGGCGTCCGGCCCGGTCTCGGCGGTCGACGTGGAGCGGATCGTCTTCGGCTTCCCCGAGTTCGCCCCGTACTTCGCGGCCGAGCTCCGGCCCGGCGGCTTCACGGTGACCTGCGCGGTTCCGGACGGCGCCGCGGCCGCCGCCGACGAGGTGCTGCGGCAGGCGGTGGAGGCCGAGGTCCGTCGCGGCCTCGGCATCGACGTCGACGTCCGGATCGTCGAGGCGAAGGACTGGGAGGCCGTGACGTCATGACCCGCCTCCGGTGGTGGGACCGGCGCGAGCCCGAGGTACCGATGGCGCCCTTGAGGAGGCGACGCACATGAAGGTAGCGGTGGTACAGACCCTCTGGGTCGAGGATCCCGCGGAAGGTCTGCAGAACGCGTTCCGGGCGGTCGAGGAGGTCTGCGCCGGCGGTGACGTCGACGTCGTCTGCTTCCCGGAGTTCTTCCTCGGCCCCCCGTGGTACATGCCGGGGCAGGACCACCTGAGGGGGCGCACCGACACCCCGATCCCCGGCCGGATCGTGGACGGCTTCCGGGAGCTCGCCCGCGGGCTGCGCACCAACGTGCTGCTGGGCTCGATCGTCGAGGACCTCCGGGACGGCATGTACCGGAACACCTCGCTGTTCATCGACCGGCAGGGCGTCGTCGCGGACAGCGCGATCAAGGCGCACGCGTTCGGCAACGAGATGGTCGTCTGCCGCCAGGCCGAGTCGCTGGGCGTGATGACCACCGAGTTCGGGCTGGTCGGGGTGGCCGTCTGCTCGGACTTCTGGATCCCGGAGGTCATCCGGCTGCTCGCCGTGGCGGGCGCGCGGACGATCTTCGTGCCGGGCGGGACGCTGCTGCAGAACCAGTCGCTGATGGTGAACGCGCTGAGCTCGGCGGCCTACCTCAACGACGTGAACATCGTCTACGCCAGCTCGGTGGGCGTGGTCCGGGGCAAGCGCGGCGACCGCCTGGTGGAGGTCCGCTTCGCCGGCACCAGCCTGGTCACCGGGCCGGAGGGCGTCATCGCCCAGGCCGGAACGGACGAGCCGGAGGTGCTGGTGGTCGACCTCGACCCGGACGGCACCGACCCCGGCGACGCGGGCTCCCCGCCCGGCGACGGCCGGCGCTGGATCGGGATGCGGCGGCCGCAGGCGTACGGGGCGCTGCTGGGCGACTACGTGGGCGCCCGGCGGGACCTGGCCGCCGAACTGCGGACGGCCATCGCCCCGACCGGCGGGGCGGACGGCCGGGACCGGGGCGCCGGTCCGACGGATTCGGGCGAGAGGACTGGTTCGTGACCATCATCGTCGCGCAACACGCGCGCCGGGCGGACGAGGCGGCGACGGTCGAGGCCGTGCTCGCCGACCTGGAGCGCCGGGTGACGCCGGAGGCGTCGTTCGTCGTGCTCCCGGAGAACGCCTTCGCCGTCGGTGACGGCGTCCGCGCACTCCCCTCCCGGCTGCGGGACCAGGCCCTCGAACGCCTGGCGGAGCTGGCCCGGACCCGCCGCGCCCACGTGCTCACCGGCTCGTGGGCGGAGCCCGCGGCCGGCGGCGGTCTGGAGCAGGTGGCCCGGCTGCTCGACCCGGACGGCTCGGTCCGGGTGGAGCTGCGGCGGGCGGTCCTCGCCGACGGCAGCACCGGCACCGGCGACGACTTCCCGGTCGTGGACACCGAGTCCGGCCGGGTCGGGGTGCTGCTGGGGCCGGACTTCTGGCTCGTGGAGCCGCCGCGGATCCAGTGCCTGAACGGCGCGGAGCTGCTCCTGGTGGCCGGTTCGCTGGACGGCCGCAACCGGGCCGCCCAGGCGGCGGCGGTCTGGGGCATCGCCACCCTCAACACCGTGGCGGTCGCCTTCGCGAGCGCGCTGGGCGCCCGCTCGGCCGGCTCCAGCGCGATCGCGATGCCCGAGCGGTTCCTGGCCCGGGCGGGGGCCGAGGAGTGCCTGCTGGAGGCCGGGTGCGAGGTCGAGCACATCCGCTACCTGCGCGAGCCCGACCTCCGCTTCCAGCAGACGCTCTGGTTCGGGCTCTGGGCCCGCCGCCCGCAGCTGTACGCGGCGCTGACGGACGGCCCCGCCCCGGGCACCGGCGCGGACCACCGTGAGCGGGTGAGCTGACGTGGAGCACGTCGGCCTGTCGGCCTCCGAGGTGAGGCGCCGGATCGCAGCGGAGCTGGAGGACGACGTCCCCTGGAACCGGGTGCTGAACTCGATCTGTACCGAACCCCACCCCCTGGCCGTGGAGATGGCGGCCGCCGCCGCCCGCACCAACCTCGGGGACGTCCGGATCTTCCGCGGGACGAAGCGGATCGAGCGGGAGGTGGTACGGATCCTGCTGTCGTTCCTCGGGGGGCCCACCGGTTCGGGGACGCTGGTGTCGGGCGGGACGGAGGCCAACCTGCTCTCGATGGCCGCCGCCCGCGAGTCCGCCCGGGCGGACGGGCGGCTCACCGACCGGCCGGAGGTGATCGTCAGCAGCACGGTGCACTTCTCCTTCGCCAAGATCTTCGCGATCCTCGGCCTGACGCCGGTCGTGGTGCCCGTCGACGACTCGCTGCGGCTGCCCGCCGACGAGGTGCTGCGGCAGGTCACCGAGCACACCGTCGCCGTGGTGGCGACCGCGGGCAGCAGCGAGTTCGGGGTGGTCGACGACGTCGAGACGATCGCGTCCCGGCTGGCCGGCCTGGGGCCGCACCTGCACGTGGACGCGGCCACCGGGGGGTTCATCATCCCCTTCGCCCGCGAACTCGGCCGGGAGCTGCCCCGGTTCGACTTCTCGGTGGACGGCGTGGACTCGATCACCATCGACCCCCACAAGTACGGGCTGGCGCCCGTCCCGGCGGGGGTGATCCTGTTCCGGGAGCCCGAGGGCGCGCAGCGGTTCGCCTTCGACTCCTTCTTCAAGGACACCCCGACCCACCACACCCTGCTGGGGACCAGGCCCGGCAGCGCGGCCGTCGCCACCTACGCCGTGCTGGAACACCTGGGCCGCTCGGGCTTCCTGGCGGTCACCCGGCACAACTACGAGGTGACCGACCACCTGGTGGCCCGGCTCCGGGAGGCCGGCCACGAGCTGTTCGTCGAACCGCAGCTCAACATCGTGGTGGTGCGGATGCCGCACGCCGCGCGGATCTCGGAGCGGCTCGAAGAGCTCGGGTGGATCGCCTCGACCTCGACCCGCTTCGTGGAGACCCTGCGGCTGGTGGTCGCCCGGCACGTGACGACGGAGATGGTGGACGCGTTCCTGCCCGTGCTCGAACGGGCCCGGCGGGATGTGGCGGCGGAGGTGGCGTACCCGTGAGCTTCCTGCGCACGCGCAACACCCGGGTCGCCGCGCTCCAGATGCGGATCACCCCCGGCGAGCCGGACGAGAACCTCAAGTGCGCCGCCGGACTGCTGTCCACCGCGGCCCAGCGCAAGGCCGAACTCGCCTGCCTGCCGGCGAACTTCGCGACCGGCCTGAACTTCCCGACGCTGCGCCGGGACGCCACGCCGGCCGACGGGCCGGTGGTGGAGTTCCTGGTGGACCAGGCGCGCGGCCTGGGCCTCCACATCGCCGCCGGGGTGCTGCTGGCCGAGGGCCGGGAGGTCTACGACGCGGCCGTGCTGGTGGGCCCCTCGGGCGAGGTGCTGAGCTGGTACCGGCGGCCGTGCGTGTGGGCCGGGGAGGCCGACCACATCACCCCGGGGGCGCCCGGCGAGGTCGTCGACACCCCGGTCGGCCGGATCGGGCTGCTGGTCGGCTACGACCTCCGGTTCCCGGAGGCGAGCCGGCAGTACCTGCTCCAGGAGGTCGACGTCATCGTCTGCGTGGCCACCCTGTTCGCGCCGTTCTCGCACCAGGTGCGGTCGATCTGCCGGGCCCGCGCCGCCGACGCCGAGTGCGCCCTGGTGCTGGCCAGCGGTGCGGGCGAGAACCGCTTCGCGATGATGCCCTACCTGGGGCGCAGCATGATCGTCAACGGGCTGGTGCAGGACGCCGCGCAGCCCCCGGACGCGGACGTGCTGGCCGAGGTGGAGCGGGGCGCCAGGGAGGCCGTCATCGAGGCGGACATCCCGTTGCGGACGCAGCGCAAGGTCCGCGAGCGGCTGCCGTTCCACGACGACCTGCGGTCCACCTGGACCACCGGGTACGGGGGGCGGTCCTGATGGCGGGGGTGCAGGCGGCCCGGCCGCGGCGGCCGAACTGGTTCACCGACGTCCTCGGGCTGGTGGTGATCGACCTGCGGCAGTTCTTCGACAACCGCCTGTTCGCGGTGTCGACCTTCCTGACCTCGGTGTCCATGGTGCTGGCCTTCGGCGCGGCCACCCAGCAGATGGGGAGCCCCTCGGTGGGGGCCGCCAACTACTTCGGCTTCGTCTTCCCCGGGATCCTCGCGGCCGGCATCATGTTCAGCTGCACCTACACCGTCGGCTACACGATCATCATCGACCGCAACCGGCGGACGATCGAGGACCTGATCCTCTCCCCGCTGTCCTACTCGGGGTTCCTGCTGGCCCGGCTCATCGGCGTCGTGGTGAAGTGCCTGTTCCAGTTCGCGCTGGTGCTGGTGCTCGGGGTCGCGGTGTTCGACGCGAGCATCGACTCGCCGGGGCTGCTGGTGTTCGACTTCCTGGCCGGCTGCCTGGCCTTCGCCGCGCTGGGGATCCTGGTGGCGACGTACACCACGGAGATCTCCTTCCCGGCGGTGGTGAACATCATCGTGATCCCGCTGATGTACTTCGCCGGGATCTTCTTCCCCCTCGGCAACCTGGGCTGGCTCGGGAAGGTGATGGAGCGGCTGCCGCTCTCGGTGCACGTCGACGTCTTCCGGGCCGCCCTCGGGCAGGGGCCGTCACCCTCGGGCCTGACGCTGGCACTGACCGCGGTGTACGCGGTCGGGGGCTGCGCGCTGGCCGCCTACGCCTTCCGCAGGAGGATCGGACGTGGCTGAGTCGCGAACGGACGCCGGGGTGCCGGTGCTGGCGGTCTCCGGACTGGAGTGCCGGGTGAGTTCCGCCTTCGCGCTGCGCGGCGTGGACTTCTCGGTGGCCGCCGGGGAGGGCGTCGCCGTGATCGGGACGAACGGGGCCGGCAAGACCACGCTGATCCGGCTGCTGGCCGGGCTGCTCCAGCCCACCGCCGGCCAGGTGCGCATCTGCGGTACGCCGCCGCGCAGTTGGGGGCGGGCCAGCCGGCACCTCGGCTACGTCCAGCAGGCCAAGGAGCTGCCGGACGGCGTCACCGTGGAGACCTACCTCAGGCACCAGTTGCGGCTCCGGCGGGCGGACCCGGGCCGCTACCGGGAGTTGGTCGGCCTGGCCGGGCTGGGGCAGTACGTCGACCAGTACGTGCGCCGGCTCTCCGGCGGGAGCCAGCGCAAGCTGCACATCATCAGCGCCGTCGCGCACCGGCCCGACCTGCTGATCCTGGACGAGCCGACCACCGGGCTGGACCCGACGGCCCAGGAGACGGTCCTGGACCTGCTCCGGGGCCTCAAGGCGGAGGGCACCGGGGTGCTGTTCGCCAGCCACCACCGGGAGGAGCTGGTCGCCCTGGCGGACTCGGTGGTGATGCTCCACCAGGGGCAGCAGGTGAAGGAGGCCTCGCTCGCCGAGGTCGTCCTGTCGGGCGGGCGGTCGAGCCTGACGCTGCACGCCTTCGCGGACTCCGACGTCGAGCAACTGCGGGTGTGGGCGGCGAAGTCGGCGGCCGCGGACGGCCCGGCCGGGGCGGTGCGGCCGGTCGACGGCGGGGTGACGGTCGAGCTGTCCGGCAGGGCGCGGCCCGACGCCCTCGGCGAACTCGTCGCCCGCGCCCACGCCGACGGGCTGGCGCTCCGCTCCGCGTCGTACGGCTCGCCCACGCTGGCGGAGGTCGTCCGATCCATCGTCGAGCAGGTTGAAGGGAACGGGACACAGACATGAGCATCTCCACGACGACGACCAGCATGCCGTTCTGGAAGGAGTACCCGGAACGGGACAACGAGTGGGTGCGGCAGTACCCGACGAAGCACGTCGCGGTGACCGAGGAGGAGGTGTTCGCCCGGGAGCAGATGGGCGTGTACGTCCACATCCCGTTCTGCAACCGGCTGTGCTTCTCCTGCCCGTACATCAAGTTCCAGACCGACCGGGACCTGACCCGGACCTTCCTGGACGCGCTCAAGGCGGAGATCACGCTCTACGCGCAGCGCCCGTACGTCCAGGACCACGTGATCACCCTGGGGTACATCGGCGGCGGCACCCCGACCTCGCTCACCGCGCCCCAGCTGGACGAGCTCCTGGGCCACCTGTTCGGCAGCCTCAACACCGCCCCCGACGCGGACTTCTCGATCGAGACCACGCCGATCGACATCAGCGAGCGCAAGGCGCGGGTGCTGCTGGACCGCGGGGTGCGGCGGATCAGCCTCGGCGTCCAGACCTTCGTCGAGGAGGAGTTGAAGAGCCTGGGCCGGCCCAGCGACCCGGAGATGCTCAAGAACAGCATCCGGCTGCTGCGCGACTGCGGCTACGAGAACATCAACATCGACCTGATGCACGGCATCAACGGGCAGACGATGGAGAGCTGGGAGTACAGCCTCGACGTCGCCATCGAGCTCGGGGTGACCTGCGTCTCCTTCTACACCTACATGGAGTTCGCGCAGATCTCCACCAAGCGCCGCAAGCTCCCGCCGGTGCCCGAGCGGGCGCTGGTCGACGAGATGTTCCTGTTCGCCGCCGAGAAGCTCACCGCGGCCGGCTTCCTCGGCTACTACGGCGACTGCTTCGCCAAGCCCGGGTTCCAGCCGAAGTACGGAGAGACCTCGTGGAGCGAGGACGTGCCGATCATCCCGCTCGGCCCGACCGCCACCGGACACCTGCGCGAGCACTGGTACTTCAACGAGCCCGACATCGGCCGCTACGTGCAGACCGTCATGGAGGGCCGGCTGCCGATCTCCATGGGCAAGCACATCACCAGGTCGGAGTCGATCCGGCGGTCCATGGTGCTCGGGGTCAAGGCCGGGCGGGTCGACCGGGAGCGGTTCCGCCGGCTGCACGGGGTCGACTTCCTGGAGATGTTCCGCGAGGAGATCGCCGACCTCGCGGGGAAGGGCCTGGTCACCGTCCGGGAGGACGGGATCGAGGTCACCGGCCCGAAGGGCTGGTACTACCTGGACAACATCTCCAAGGCCTTCTACTCGCCGGAGTTCCGGCGCTACCCGCAGCACCTCGGGGCGGACATCACGGGCTTCATCAACCCGCAGATGAGAACGCTCCCGCTGACCGTCGTTTCCGGTTCCCCGCAGAAGGGTGACGCCTGTGAGCACCACTGAGACGCCGCTGCTGGACCTCAGCGTGCGGGTCCCGCAGACCGCGCCGTACGCCGACCTCGACGGGACGAGGGCCTACGACCTCGGCATGCGCCGGTCGGCGCTGATGGCGTACAAGCGGCCGACGGACCGGATCACGGCGAACGTCCGCGAGGGCATGACCGACCTCGTCGAGGTGGGCTTCAACACCGGACTGCTGTCGCTGCACGTGGCCGGCCGGCTCCCGGAGCTGGCGGTGTCCGGGGTCGAGGAGATCCAGAACCTGGTCGAGGTCGCCGAGGACAACCTGACCCTGGCCGTGTGGGCGAACGCGGCCGGCGACGTCGAGTTCGAGATGGGCCGGCTGAGCCGGCTGCCCTTCCCGGACGCCTCGGCGGACATCGTGTTCTCCTTCTCCTCGCTGCACCGCTGGTCCCGGCCGGTCGAGACGCTCAGGGAGTGCGCCCGGATCTGCAAGCCCGACGGCGTGGTGATCATCGAGGACATCAACCGGCACGCGGAGGAGGGGCACATCACCTTCATCCTCCAGTTCGTGAAGGAGGGCGGCGAGCAGTTCATGCGCTCGCTCCAGTCGGGCTACACCCGCGACGAGGTCGCGGAGCTGCTCCGGCAGGCCGGCCTGGACGGCTGGCAGGTGGTCGAGGAGGACCTCGGCCTGGTGATCTCCTCCCGGCCGCTCGACCCGGTGGCCCCGTGATGGCGGCCGTCACCATCGCCGTCGTGCAGATGGAGTCCAAGCTCGGCCGCAACGCCGCCAACCAGCGGCGCGCGGAGCGCTTCGTCGCCCAGGCGGTCGAGCAGGGCGCGGACCTCGTCTGCCTGCCGGAGGCCTACCTGACCTCCGGCAACATCCTCGAAGTCGCGGACGTGTCGGTGCCGATCCCCGGGCCGGAGACCGACCGGCTGTGCGAACTGTCCCGGGAGCACGGCATCCACCTGGTGGCCGGCCTGCTGGAGCGCGGCGGGGACGGGAAGTACTACAGCACCTCCGTGCTCACCGGCCCGCAGGGCGAACTCCTCGGCCGCTACCGGCGGGTGCACTGCCACGAACTGGAGAGCCGCTACCTGGCCGGCGGTTCGGAGTACCCGGTGTTCGACGTCGGCTTCGGGCGGATCGGCCTCCTCCAGGGCTACGACATCAACTTCCCGGAGGCCGCCCGCGAGTACCTTCGCCGCGGCGTCGACGTCCTGGTCTGCTCCGCCCTGGTGCCCGAGATGTTCGCCTACGTGGCCAACCTGCGGCTGCCGGTCCGCGCGGTGGACACCGAGTGCGTGCTCGCCTTCGCCTCCGGGGTCGGCACCAACCTGTACGCGGGCTTCGGCTACATGGGGCGCAGCCAGGTCCTGGCCGACCCGCTCTTCCTGGAGGCGGAGCGCTTCGACTTCGTCGACGGCGACGAGCGGATGGTGCTGATCGAGGAGGGCGAGGGCGTCGGCGTGGTCCGGGTGGACCTGGAGCGGATGCGCCGGTACCGGGTGAAGGCCACCCTGCGGCACGACCTCCGGCCGTCCACCTACTGGGCCGCCCTCAACGACCGGGCCCGGCCCGCCAGCGGCGGGGGGGAGTGACCGGCGATGCGGGTACTGCTCATCTCCACCAACAAGATCCGGGTGCCGAGACCGGCGCTGCCGATCGGCATGGCGTACATCAGCGCCGCGCTCAAGCGGGCCGGCCACCAGGTCGACGTGCTCGACCTGCTGTGGGAGTCCCGGGAGTTGAAGGCCGTCCGGGAGCGGCTGACCTCCCAGCGGTACGACGTGGTCGGCATCGCCGTCCGCAACCTGGACAACCTGACCTTCGTCGACCCGATCTTCTTCGGCCCGATGACGGAGAAGATCGTCCAGTGCGTGCGCAAGTACACCTCGGCCAAGGTCGTCCTCGGCGGCTCGGGCTTCTCGGTCGAACCGCTGGCCTTCTTCGAGTACGCCCAGCCGGACTACGGGATCGCGGGCGAGGGCGAGGCCGGGATCGTCCAGCTGATGGAGCACCTCCAGGGCGGCGGGCGGAAGCTGGAGGAGATCTCCGGGCTGTGCCACCTGGACGGCAACGGGCACTTCGTGCAGAACCCGGCGGACTCCGCGTTCGACCTCGGGGCGCTCGAACCCGACCGCTCGGTCTACGACCCCCGGTACTTCGAGGAGGGGGTCTCGGCCGCCTCCGACCTCACCCGGGACCACCAGCCGGCCATCGAGACGCTGCAGACCAAGCGGGGCTGCAAGCTCTACTGCTCGTACTGCATCATCCGCAAGACGGAGGGCAAGGGGAACCGGTTCAAGGAGCCCGCCGAGGTGGTCGGCGAGATCCAGCGGGCGATGGCGGAGAACCCGGCCGTCCGTGAGTTCGAGATCGTGGACGCGACCTTCAACTTCCCGATCGAGTACGCCTCGGAGGTCTGCGCGGAGATGATCCGCGCCAAGCTGGACGTCGCCTGGTACTGCCAGCTGACCCCCAACGCGGTCACGCCGGAGTTCGTCGACCTGCTCGCCGCGGCCGGCTGCATCCGGGTCGACCTGGGCACCGACGCGCTGACCGACGAGGCGCTGGCGGACCTCCAGAAGGGCTTCGACATGGCCAAGGTGCTGGAGGTGGACCGGCTCTTCACCGCCAGTCCGATCGAGCACACCCACTGCGTCTTCCTCGGCGGCCCGGGCGAGACCCCGGCCGCGCTGCGGGAGTCGATCGGCTTCACCGAGCGGTTCCTGAACCCGGCCCAGATCTACGCCAACCTCGGCATCCGCATCCTGAGCGGCACCAAGCTGCAGCAGCAGGCGGTGAAGGCCGGGATCCTCACCGAGGGGCAGGGCACCTTCGTCCCCGCGTACTACGTGGAACCGGCCATCGTCGAGGATCGCGACACCCTCGACTTCGTCCGCAACGCCTACCTCGGCCACCGGAACTGGTACTTGTGGTGGGGGCTGCGCGGCCAGAGCCTGTCGGACCGCGCGGTCCACTCCAAGCGGACCGTGGCCGACATGCAGCGCGAGTACGACTACGTGATGAGCGCAAAGCCCCGGTTGGAGAAGGCACCGAAACGGACGACCGGAAAGCCGGTCATGCTCAACCTGGGAGTGGTCTAGGTGAACACGGAAGCGGTCGCCGGCGAGCTGCTGGCGTCCCTCGCGGCCCGGGGCGACGCGGACTTCGCGGTGGGGATGCAACGCTACTTCCCCCACGAGATCCGCGCCCTCGGCGTCGGCAACGCCGCGGTGGTGGCGCTCGCCGGCGACTTCTTCCGGGAGCACGGGGACGTCCCCGCGGCCGCCAGGCTCCGGTTGGCGGAGGAGGTGCTGGCGCGCGCCGAGCACCACGAGGAGGTGCTGCTCGGCTTCGCGCTGCTGCACAAGGTCGCCCGGACCGGGCTGGGCGACGAGTTCCTCGACCGCTGCGAGGGCTGGCTCGAACGGTACGTGTCCAACTGGGCGCAGTGCGACGACCTGTGCCTGAAACTGCTCTACCCGTACTTCCTGGGCCACCTCGACCGACTCCCCCGGACGGCGCGCTGGGTCGGATCGGAGTCCCCCTGGGCGCGGCGGGCGGCGAACGTGGCGGTGGTGAAGTTCGTGCGGCGCAAGGTCGGCAAGGTCACCTACGAACTGCCGGTCGCCCACGTCCTCGACAACTGCACCCGGCTGATGCACGACAAGGACCCGTACGTGCAGAAGGGGTCCGGGTGGCTGCTCAAGGTCACCGCGCAGGTCCACCCGGCCGAGGTGGAGGCCTACCTGCGGCGGTGGCGGCCGGTCATGAAGCGGGACACCTTCCGGTACGCCCTGGAGGGCCTGGACAAGGAGACCCGGGGAGCCCTGATGGCCCTCGGCGGGAAGGCGGAGGCTTGAGTACCGGCGGTTACGTGCACCGGCGCGGGATCCACTGCGAATCGGCGTGCCAGTGCAACATCCTGGCGGCCGCCGGCCACGAGGTCGACGAGGACGTGGTGTTCGGCCTGGACGGCGGCTTCGGGTTCTCCTTCTTCCCCGCGCGGGGCGGCGCCCCGGACATCGTGGTGGGCAAGCAGGCGATCATGCCGCTGCGGGCCGCCCGGCTGATGGGCGTCGAGGTCGCCGCGCACGCGCCCACGTCCGGCAAGGGGCTGGCCCAGCTGCTGGAGTCGGCCCCGGCCGTCATGGTGCGGGTGGACCTCGGCCGGCTGCCGTACTGGGGGCTGGAGGGCCGCTCCTCCTTCGGCGGGTACTTCGTCAACGTGGTCCGCGCCCTCGACGACGACCGGTTCGAGGTGTCCGACCCGGCGCTCGACACCACCGTCCTCGTCACGGCGGCGGACCTGGAGGCGGCCCGCTCCAGCCGCGACTCGCCGCCGCTCAACCCCGACCGCAAGGCGTACGTGTTCGGCGCCCGGCGGAGCGCTCCCCAGCTCGGCCTGGTCGGACCGGTGGCGGTGCGCAACCTCTGCCGCGACGTCCTCAAGCCCGGCAGCCGGAGCCTGGGCCTGGCCGGGATGAAGCAGCTGCAGTCGACCGCCCCGACCTGGCCGCGGACCAAGCTCGGCGAGGTCGACGACGTGGACGCCGCGGGCCGGGTGGTGCGCACCGACGCGCTCTCCCGCCAACTGCTGCACCTGGGCCGCCAGATCGAGACCTTCGGCACCGGGGGCGGGCTCTTCCGCCCGATGATCGGGCGCTTCCTGGCCGCCGTCGCCGAGGCCTCCGGCGACGCCCGCTACACCGGACCCGCCGAGCTCTTCCGGGCGAGCGGCCGGCACTGGCAGACCCTGGGGCGCGCGCTGCTGGACGGCGCCGCCACCCCGGGCGGGGACCGGCAGCAGCTGGTGGACGCCGTGGTGGACACCGTCGGCACCGCGATGGACCTGGAAAAGCGGGCGCTGCGCGCGCTCGGCGGCGTGTAGGGCGGGAGGAAGCCATGCCGAGCGCGGACGAGACGATCCTGGCCCAGGGCCCCGACCGGTGGAACGAGTACGCCCGCCGGCGCCGGGCCGAGGGCCCGTTCCGCCCCGACCTGCGGGCCGCCCGGCTGCACGGCGCGGACCTGCGGGGCGCGGACCTGGTGGACGCCGACCTCAGCGGCGCGGTGCTGACCGAGTCGTACCTGATGTCCGCCGACCTGCGCGGAGCCAACCTCCAGGACGCCGACCTGGTCGAGGCCTACCTCATCCAGGCGGACCTGGCGAACAGCCGGCTGGTCGGGGCGGACCTCGACGGGGCCGACCTCAGCGGGGCCGACCTCACCGGCGCCGTGCTCGACCCGGGCTTCCGGCGCCGGGGCGTCATCTCGGACTTCCTCACGATTTGGCCGCAGGACCTCTGAGGCCCCGACCCCTGCGGCTGCGGCCTGGACCCGAGCCGGGGGCGGACCGCCACCGTCAGCACGCGAGCAGGAGGAGACAGCAGTGACGGCGACTTCGTCCACCGACGAATGGGGCGTGGACCAGCTCGACCTGGACGCCTACCTGAAACGGATCGGCCGACCGGACCTGGGCGACGCCAAGCCCAACCGGGAGACCCTCCGGCGGCTGCACCGCGCCCACGTCGAGTCGATCCCCTTCGAGAACATCGACATCGTGCTGGGGCGCGAGGTCCCGATGAGCACCGCCGACATCCAGCGCAAGCTGGTGGCCGCCGCCCGCGGCGGCTACTGCCACGAGCACGGGCTGCTGTTCGGCGCGGTGCTCAACCGGCTCGGGTACCGGGTCGACCGGCTGCTCGCGCGCCCCCGGGAACGCCCCGGCCGCCCCTGGCCGTGCACCCACCTCACCCTGCTCGCCTCCGGCGTGGACGGCGACTGGCTGGCCGACGTCGGCTTCGGCGCGGGCCTGCTGGAGCCCCTGCCGCTCACCGAGGACGGCTGGAGCACCCAGGGCGAGGGCTGGTCCTTCGCCGTCGCCGCCCACGAGGAGGGCCGGCAGCTGATGGAGCGGGCGGTGCCCGGCACCCCGGCCGGGAACACGCCGGGCGCCCCGGCCGGGAGCACCCTCTACTCGTTCTCGAACCGGGCGCAGCGGGCCGCCGACGTCGACGCGGCCAACTACTACACGTCCACCCACCCGGACTCGCCCTTCACCGGCCAGCTGATCGTGATGCAACGTTTCAGCGGCGAGATGCGGCGCCTGCTCAACCGCGACTTCTCCCGCGTCCGGCCGGACGGCACCGCCGAGCGCCGGCAGCACCTCGACGACGGGCAGTTCGCGGCCGTGCTGACCGAGGAGTTCGGACTGGCCCTGACGGCGGAGGAACTGCGCGGGCTCGCCGCGCGGGTCGGCGACGTCCGCTCCAGCCTGATGGGCGGCCCGTGAGAGCTCACTGCGCGGCGGTGGCCCCGGCCGGGGCCACCGGCTGGCGGAGGATGGTGCGCAGCCGGCTCGGGTGCGCCCGGCGGGCGTCGGAGAGGTAGATCTCGTGGTGGCGCCCCCGGAGGGTCAGCCCCTGGGCCGGCACGAACTCGTCGTGCATCCGGGCGATCGTCGGCCCCTCCTCGTCGTACGGTCCGACGTGCAGGACCTGGACGCTGGGCCCCTCGGTGAACTCCTCGAACCGCACCAGCTTCACGGCGCTGAGGTCCTTCGTCCGGTGCACCCGCTCCAGCGCCGCGTCGACGATCCCCGGGGTGATCCAGTCCGGCTGGACGATCATCAGCGTCCAGTCCCAGGCGTCCTTCTCCCGGGTCCGGAAGACCTCCAGGTCCTTGGAGGACCACAGGCCCTCCAGCGGCCCGACGGTGTGGGTGCGCCCCAACTCCTGCTTGGCGACGGCGCGTACGGCGTAGGAGGTGGTGTAGAGCGCGGTGACCACCTCCGCGTACTCCGGCGAGGTGTTCGGGTTGCCGTGCCCGTCCGCCATCAGGAACCTCATCCGCGGGACGTCGATGACCTCGAACTTCCGGCGACCGGCCGAATAGAGGCCCGGCCGTTCCTTCTTGACGTCGTAGTTGTCCATCGCGGCGCTGCTCCCGGTCGGTCGGCTTGGTCCGGTCGGGAGCCATCCTAGGAGCCGTGACGGCGGGCCCCGCGCCCGGTTCCCCGGGTTCCCCCCATCGGGCGAATCCGGCCGCCGGGGGCGGCGGGGACCGGTCCCCGCCGTCACGGGCCCCGGCTCACAGCCGGGCGTGCGAGCCGATGTCGGCGCGGAAGGCCTCGACCATGGCGGCCGTCACCGTCGGGCGGCTCGCGCCGATCGCGGCGAGGTGGTCCGCGGTGGTCGCCCCGGGGACGGCGTCGTCCCGTTCGAAGGCGGTCTGGGCCGCCAGCCGTGCGGCGTGCTCGATGTCGGCGGGCGAGAAGCGCTCGCTCGCGGCCACCAGGGCGGGCACGTCCACGTCGACGCGGTCGGTGCCGAGGGCGTAGCGGGACCAGATGGCGGCGCGGGCGTCCGGGTCCGGCGGTCCGATCGGGATGACGTAGTCGAACCGGCCGGTGCGCAGGAAGGCCGGGTCGAGCGAGCGGACCGAGTTGGTCGCGCAGACCAGCAGCCGGCCGTCGCGTTCGCGGAACCCCGGGATCAGCTTGAGCAGTTCGTTGGTCACCCCGTGCACGGCGCCCGGCTGGCCGGCCGCGCCGCGCACGGGGGCGATCTCCTCCACCTCGTCGATGAAGACCAGCACCCGCTCCAGCTCGCCGATCCGCGCGAACGCGCTGCGCAGCGCGGCGGCCAGGTTGCCCTCGTCGGCGAGGCGGGAGGGCAGCAGCTCGACGAACGGCCAGCCCAGGCGGGAGGCGATGGCCCGGGCGAAGGTGGTCTTGCCGGTGCCGGGCGGCCCGAACAGGGTGATCGCGCGCGGCGGCCGCACCCCGTGCCGGGCGGCGCGCTCGGGTTCCGCGAGCGGCAGCACGATCCGCCGCTCGATCAGCTCCTTCTCGGCGGTCATCCCGGCGACCTGGTCCCACAGGTCCCCGCTCAGCAGCCGCCCGCCGAGCTCGTCCAGCGTGCCGGCCGCGGGGCCGGCGGCGGGCTCGGTCTTCTCGAAGTAGGCCGCGGCGGGCCGCCGTTGGTAGCCGGCCTTGTGCAGTCCCTCGCCGAGCAGTTCCTCCTCCGGCAGCACGTAGGCGATCCGCCGCACCCGCAGCTCGACCAGCCGCCGCTCCAACTCCCGCAGCAGCGCGCTGGCCAGGCCCCGCCCGCGCCAGGCCGGGGCGATCGCCACCCGCATCACCCAGGCCCGCTCCCCCGTCCCGGCCACCTGGGCCAGCGCGGCCCCGATCGGCGTGCCGCCGTGCACCGCGACCACGGCGGGCTGGCGTGCGGTCAGCGCGGCGATGCACTCGGCGAGCGGGAACACGGACTCCTGCCCCAGCCCGGCGGTGCTGTCGATCAGGTGGACGACGGCGGCCAGGTCCTCCTCCCGGTAGTCGTGGATCAGCCAGTTCACGCGCATCGCTCCCTCGGGTCGCCGCTCGCCGGTCGCCGTCGTACGGCACGGCCCGTACGGGCGGTTCGTACGGGCGGTTCGTACGGTTCCGGAGAAGGTAGGCGGGCCGGGCGCGGCCCGTCGTGCGCCGATCGGGACAACGCGCCGTGGACGAACCGTACGCGGCAGCGGGTTGCGCGGCCGCTAGGGCCTAGGGGAGCCGGGTGGCCCGGGGCAGGTCGAGCTCCGCCCACACCGCCTTCCCGAAGGCGGTCCGGCAGGCTCCCCAGCGGCGGCACAGGACGTTGATCAGTTGCAGTCCGCGCCCGCCCTCGTCGCTCAGCGAGGCGTGCTGGATCTGCGGGAGGTCGGGGCCCCGGTCGGAGACCTCGATCACCAGGCGGTCGTGCCGGAGCAGTCGCAGCGGCCCGACCGCGCGCCCGTGGCGCAGGGCGTTGCCGGCCATCTCGCTGACCACCAGCTCCGCCGCGTCCACCAGGTCGGTCAGCTCCCACCGGGCCAGCTGGTCGCGGACCAGGCGGCGGGCGGCGCCGGCCGCCGAGGCGTCCGCCGGGAGGTCCCACACCCGCACCTCGGCGGCCGGCGCGCCGTCGAGCGCGTCGGCGGCGACCAGGACCGCGTCGTCGTACCGGCCGGCCGGCGCCAGGTGCGCCGCCTCGGGCCCGGGGCGGCTCCGGAGCACCGGGCCGGCCTCCCGGCGCAGCCGCTCCAGGTCGGCCGCGAGGTCCCCGCGGCGCGTCTTGGCCAGCCCGTCGGTGTACAGCAGCAGCCGGGCCCCGCCGGGCAGGACGATCCTGGTGCCGTCGTAGGGGATCGCCCCGGCGCCGATCGGGCCGCCGACCGGCAGGTCGACGAAGTGCGCGGGGCCGTCCGGGCCGACCAGGACCGGTGGCACGTGCCCGGCCGAGGCGAGCGCGCAGCTGCCGTCGGCCGGGTCGTAGACGGCGCACAGGCAGCTGGCGACCTGTTCCTCGTCGAGGTCGCGGGCCGCCAGGTCGAGCCGGGCGAGCACCCGCTCGGGGACGGTGTCCAGGGCCAGCAGGATGCGGGCGGCGCCGCGCAGGCGGCCCATCGTGGCGGCCGCGGGCAGGCCGCCGCCGAGGACGTCGCCGACCACCAGGGCGGTGCGGCCGCCCGGGAGCGCCACGACGTCGAACCAGTCGCCGCCCGCCACCCGGCTGTCCAGCGCCGGCAGGTAGTCGCAGTGCACGTCCAGCCCCGGGGTCGGCGGGGACTCGCGCGGCAGCAGGCTGCGCTGCAGGGTGACGACGGTGTCCCGTTCCCGTTGGAAGAGGCGGGCGTTGTCGATGGACAGGGCGGCCCGGCCGAGCAGTTCGGTCGCGAGCGCGAGGTCCGCCCGGTCGAAGCCGGGCCGGTCGCCGGACCGGACGAAGTCGGCGATCCCCAGCAGCACGCCGCGGGCGACCATGGGGACGACCAGGTAGCTGTGCACACCGGCGGCGGCCAGCTGGGCGGCGCCGCTCGGGGTGGAGGCGATCCGCAGGTAGTCGTCCGGGGTGGTCCTGGTGACCAGGACCGGTTCGCCGGTGACCAGGGCGTCCCTGGAGTAGCTGGGCCCGACCACGCTGGGGCTGCCGACCGGGTCGGCCTCGATCACCCGCACGCTCGGTATCCAGGCGATCGCCATCGCGCGCAGCGCGGGCGGCTCCGGGCCCTGCCAGCGCTCGGTCTCCTCGCCCCGCAGCACCGTTTCGAGGAGGTCGACCGCCGCGCCGTCGGCGAACCTCGGCACGGTGGAGTCGGCCAGCTCCTGCGCGGTGCGCCGCAGGTCGAGCGTGGTGCCGATCCGCCGCCCCGCCTCGTTCAGCCAGGAGAGGTCGGCGGGCAGGCGCTCGGTTCCGGCCCCGCCGTGCGGGGCGCCCCCACGGCCGTACGGGCCTCCGCCGCGGCCCGGGAGTTGCGGTTCGGCCATGGCCTCCGCCTGTCCTGTGCAGTCCGGCCGTCCCCACCAGCCTGGCACGGCGCGCGGCCGGTCGCACGGCGCGGCCGTCGGGCCGCCCGGTTCGGAACGGTCCCGGGGCCGCCCGGTTCGGAGCGGTCTCGGGTGCGCGATCCTCGCGCATATTTGCGTGTTTACGCAAGCCTCCGATCGTCGTCCCTCTCCCCGCCGAGTGGCGGATGTTCCCGACGGGCCGTCAGGGGCCAGCCTTGCGGGCAGTTCGACAGGTTCACGTCATCCCCCACAGGCGGCCCCCACGCCGCCGGACAAGGACACGTCATGAGGCACTTCCCCCTGCCCGGAATCCTCGCCACCGCCGCCGCGGCCGCCGCCCTCGTACTCGCCGCACCGGCGGCCGGCGCCTCCGCCACCCCCCTGCCCAGCCGGCCCATCATCGGCGGCGGCGCCGCCTCCCAGGGCTACACCTTCATCGTCTCGCTCCAGCAGAACGGCCAGCACATCTGCGGCGCCTCGCTGATCTCGCCCACCTGGGCGGTCACCGCGGCCCACTGCGTGGCCGGCGGCACCGCCGACCAGTTCACCGTCCGGGTCGGCTCCAACGACCGGACCTCGGGCGGCGAGGTGGCCTCGCTCGCCAAGGTCGTCCCCCACCCGAACTACAGCACCAACAACGACATCGCCCTGCTCCAGCTCAGCGCCCCCGTCCAGGCCACCCCGATCGCCATCGCCGACGGCGCACCGGCCGGCACCGCGATCAAGCTGCTCGGCTGGGGCCAGGAGAACCCGCAGCCCGGCGCCGACGGCGGCCCGGACCAGCTCAAGGAGCTCGACACCAGCCTGCTCCCGAGCGGCTGCGCCGAGGGCTTCGACCCCTCCTCCGAGCTCTGCGTCAACAACCCCCAGGGCCCGGACGGCAGCAACCAGGGCGCCTGCTACGGCGACTCCGGCGGCCCGGCGATCGCCCAGGTCAACGGCGAGTGGCGGCTGCTCGGCGCCACCAGCCGGGCCGGCGGCTCCTCCTCCACCTGCGCGGTCGACCCCTCGATCTACACCAACGTGACGGCGTTCAAGGACTTCGTCCAGACCACCATGGCCGGCTGATCCCCGACCCCTCCCCGGGGGCGCGACAGCGCCCCCCACCCGGGGGGCCCCCCCCCCCACCCCGGGGGGGGGGCGGCCCGGCATGCCGGGCCCCCCGGCAGTGAGGGCCGGCCACGCACCCG